>JAWWPM010000215.1:0-13884 GCA_033854915.1 Nocardioidaceae bacterium | reverse complement strand
GGCCTCCGACGACTTCTCGATCCGGGTGTCCGCGACCGCGGACGGACCGGACGCGGTGCCCTCGCTGCTCACGTTCGCGGAGTCGCTGTCTGCTCGCACCCGGTCGTGACCGACGACTTCGTCGAACCGGCCTATGGGTCGGGCTCGCTGGCCGACGTGCTGCCATCGGTCGGCGCCGCGCTCGGCGTGCCGACTCCCGGCGGTCGGCCGCCGGTGCTCGCGCTGCCCACCGCACCGGCGTACGTCGTGTTCCTGGTCGACGGGCTGGGCTCGGACCTGCTCACGCGCCACGCCCACGTCGCGCCGTACCTCTCCTCGCTGCTGACCAATGACCACACCGGCCCCACGACCGGCACCGCCGGCGTCCCCTCGACGACCGCGACCAGCCTGACCTCGCTCGGCACCGGACTGCCGCCCGGCACGCACGGCGTGGTCGGGTTCACCTCGCGGGTGCCGGGCTCGGACCGGCTGCTGAACGCGCTGTTCTGGGACAAGGACGTCGACCCGGTCCAGTGGCAGCCACACCCGACCGCCTTCATGACCTTGGCCGCGGCCGGGGTGAGCGTGACCGTGGTGAACAAGCGGGAGTTCCGCGGTTCGGGGCTGACCCTGGCCGCCCAGCGGGGCGGGCAGTACGTCGGCGCCGACCGGATCGGCGAGCGCATCGCCGCCGCCGTGGGCGCTTCCGCCACTGCCTCGATCGGGGCCCCGGCCCTGACCTACCTCTACGACGGCGACCTCGACTGGACCGGCCACCGGTACGGCGTCGCGTCGCAGCAGTGGCTCCAGCAGCTGGCCAGCATCGACGCCGAGGCGGAGCAGCTCCGGGAGGCGCTGCCGTCGTCGGTGCGGCTGGTCGTGGTCGCCGACCACGGAATGGTCGACTCGCCGGACGACCACCGCGTGGACGTCGACCAGGAGCCCGACCTGCGCGACGGAGTCGTCCTGCTCGGCGGCGAGGCGCGCTTCCGGCACGTCTACTGCGCGCGCGGTGCCGTGGCCGACGTCGCGGACCGCTGGGCGGGGCTGCTCGGCGACCGGGCCGTCGTGCTGACCCGCGAGGCCGCGATCCAGCGCGGCTGGTTCGGGCCGGTCAGCGCGTCGGTGCTGCCGCGGCTGGGTGACGTCGTGGTGGCGTGCCGCGACGACTGGGGGATCTTCTCCTCGGTCGACTTCGCCTACGAGCTGACCCTGGTCGGGCTGCACGGCTCGCTGACGTCGGCCGAGATGCGCATCCCCCTCATGGTCGACTGACGCGGCTCGGCTGAGGTCATGGAGCTCGTCTACCCGGTGGCGTCCGGTGCCGCGCGGCTGCTGTTCCGCGCGCTCGGCCTCCGGATCGAGGTCGACGGCGCCGAACACGTGCCCGCGGCCGGGCCGGTGGTGCTGGCGAGCAACCACGTCAGCTTCCTCGACTTCACCCTGGTCGGGCTGGCTGCCTCGCCCCGCCGGGTGCGTTTCCTGACCCGCCACGACGCGTTCGGGCACTGGGCCGCCGGGCCCTTCATGCGGGCGATGCGGCACGTGCCGGTCGACCGCGCCGCCCCCGCCGCGGCGTACCTCACCTCGCGCCGGCTGCTCGGCTCCGGTGAGGCTGTCGGCATCTTCCCCGAGGCCGGGATCAGCCAGGCGTACGACGTGCGCGAGCTGATGCCGGGCGCCGTGGCCCTGGCCGCCGAGACCGGCGCTCCGCTGGTGCCGGTGGCGATCTGGGGGCCGCAACGGATCGCCACTGCCCGTCGCCCGCTCGACCTGCACCGCGGCCGGCCGGTCTCGATCTCGGTCGGTGCTCCGCTGCTGCTTCCTCCTTCCGCCGACGTCGCCACCGCGACCGTCGACCTCGGCGTCCGGCTCCAGCAGATGCTGGATCGACTCCAGTCGCTGCCCCGCCATCGGCCGTCGCCGGGGGAGTGCCCGCCCTGGCACCCGGCTCGTCTCGGTGGCTCCGCCCCGCCGCGGGCCGAAGCCGCGCTGCGCGAGTCGTCCCCGAGCTCGGCGATCCGGTGGTGGGAACCGCTCGACTGACGCGGCTCAGCTCGGCGCGCGCCGCGCTCCGCTGCTCGCCTCCCACTCCTCCGTGAACCCCCGACAGACCAGATCAGGCCTACGTGGATGGGTCCACGTGGGCTCATCCACGTAGTTCCCGGCGGAGGACCTTCCTCAGCTGCCGGTCGCCACCGGCCGGGTGGGGTCGGTGATCCAGCCGCTCCAGCTGCCGGGGTAGAGAGCGGCCTCGGGATCGGGATCGGAGCCGTGACCCGCGAGCCGCAGGGCCAGGAGGGTCTGGCAGGCCGTGACGCCGGAGCCGCAGTAGGCGGCCGTCGGGACGGTGGCGGTCACGCCCAGGGCGGCGAAGTGGCGGGCCAGCGCCTCTGGGGGGTGGAACCGACCCAGCTCGTCGGTGAGCTGGGTCAGCGGCGCGTTGGCGGCGCCGGGGATGTGTCCCGCGACCTGGTCGAGGGGTTCGTGCTCTCCGCGGAAGCGCTCGGCGGCGCGCACGTCGATCAGGACACCGTCGCGAGCCATGGCGCCCGCGCCGTCGGCGTCCACGGTCGGGTGGTGACCGGGCGAGCCGGTCCAGTCGCCGGCTGCCGGCGCGACCGGCATGGTCGACACGGATCGGCCCGAGGCTGCCCAGGCCGCCAGCCCGCCGTCGAGCACGAGCACGTCCGCGTGCCCGTAGTCACCGAGCAGCCACCACAGCCGGGCCGCCGCGGTGGCCGGGCCGTCGTCGTACACGACGACCGTCGAGCCGGGCCGGACGCCCACCCGCTGCATGGCCGCGACGAAGCGCCGGGGCGACGGCAGCGGATGCCGGCCGCCGGCCCCCGGAGGGTCGGCGAGGTCGTCGTCGAGGTCGACGTAGGCCGCGCCAGGCAGGTGACCGGCCTCGTAGCGCTCCCGTCCCGGTCGCCCGGCGGTGGTCAGCCGGGTGTCGAGCAGGACGGCATCCTCCGGGACCGAGTCGACATCGACGAGCAGCCCGGGTCGGATCACGCCGGGGGACTCACGCGAGGGGGCCCGCGAACTTGCCCGGGGTGATGTCCTCGACCGGCGGCCGACCGTGGGCGTCGCGGATCGCCTCGGTCATCTGTGCCTTCAGCTGGTCGAGGGTGAACGGCGGGGCGGCGTCGGGGTCGTTGTCGGGGTCGAGCTCCTCGACCACGGCCACCTCCAGGCCGTCCACGTCGAAGCGCTCGATCGGCAGGTAGACCGAGCCCGGCCGGAACACGACCTCCTGCTCGTCGGGGCGTTCGCTGACCGACGTCAGGTCGCGCCCGCGGCGGCCGATCACGGCGTACACCCCGTCGGTGGAGAAGTTGTCGGTCGCGACCCGCGGGTCGCGGGAGGTGGAGACCAGGACGGCGCTCGGGATGGCGCGCTGGAAGGTCTGCCCCTGGCGTCCGGAGTAGCCGCGGTAGCTCAGCCCGCGGTGGGGCGGGAGCTTGTCGAGCGCCGACAGCAGCGCGGCCAACCGCTCGTCGAGGGGTGTCGTCACGGTGTGCCTCTCACGGGGTCTCCTTGAGATAGATGTCCCAGTATCCCTTGTCGTTCCAGACCTTCTCGAGCACGTCGAAGCCGGTGCCCTTGTCGAAGAGCACCTCCGACTCCGCGGAGCCGTAGGTCGAGGCGGCTGTCACGTCGTGGCCGGTGGTGCCCTCGATGTGCAGCATCGCGTTGCCGCCGCCGCGGAACTGCTGGGCCACCGACATGTCGGTGGAGCTGCTCAGGAAGGCCGGGTCCTTGAACGTGCCGGTGGAGTCGATGGAGTCCAGGACGCTCTGAGGGAGGTTGGTGCCACGCAGGGTCTCACCGGTGAACGTCGGCATCTTGGCCAGTCCCTCGGAGACGGCCCGGGAGTAGGCCTCGAGCTCGGACCGGGTCGCTGTCCCGTCGGCGACCTTGGTCGCGAGGCCTCGGAGGTAGGCGTTGAGCGAGTCGTAGCCCGGGCCGGTGTAGAACTTCAGCGCCTCGAGCTCCTTCTCGGTCAGGGCGCCGGTGCCCTCCATCGCCTTGAGCTCGGCCGGGATGTCCTTGGCGAGGTCCTCACCGACCCGGGTCATCGCCCGGACCAGCTTGGCGTTGACGAACTTCTCCAGCCGCATCACGATCCGGGCGATGCTGCCCAGGGCGGTCTTGATCGTGGTGACCACGGTGCGGGCGAACTCGATCAGGTCCTTGAGGATCCGGACCACCTTCGACGCGGCGTTGGCGACCTCGGCTGCCTCGGCCGCCTGGGCCGCTCCCTCACCCAGACCCAGGGTGAAGAACCCCACGACGGCGCCGGCGGTCTCGATCCCGATCGTCCACTCGACGAAGCTCTTGAGCTCGTCCTCGACCTCGTGGTGGTGCTCGTCGACACCCTTGGCGTAGTCGTTGCAGGCGTTGCCGACGGAGGTGAACGCCGAAGCCAGGTCGGTGATGTGGCCGCGCATGCCGGCGCAGGCCGCGAGTACGTCGTCGATCTCGGGCGAGGTCTCGCTCAGGATCGCGCTCTCGGCGGCGTCGATGGAGTACTGGTAGCCGGAGAGCTTGTCGGCCGCGGCGAGCCACGCCGTACCGGCCGAGCGGAGCCGTCCGGTGTCGGCGTCGGGCCAGACCAGACCCTCGACGTGCCCAGCGATCCAGTGCCACCAGCCGGGCTGGTCGCCGGTGCCACCGCGGGCCGAGGGGGGAGCCGGGGCCGAGAGCGACATGGTGCCGTGGTCGGGGTTGTCGTCTCCGTCGGTCATGGCTCCGGGGTAGAGCAGCGCGCCGTGCTCGGCACCCTGGTGGTTGACCAGCGAGCCGTTCAGCAGGTTGGCCATGCCGGCCAGTGCGTCGCCCAGCGTGCAGCCGGCCTGGACCAGCTGCGAGGCCGCCTGGTCGTACTGGCCCGCCCACTCCTCGCCACCGGTGTCGGTGCCGGCCATCCCGCCGTACCCGTAGATGGAGTCGGTCAGCGCGTTCATCAGGTCGACGACCCCGCGGTTGGCCCCGGCCAGCTCCGAGACGGCGTCGACGTAGCCGGTGCTGCTGACGTCGATGGGGTAGTTCACTGGACCTGCTTCCAAGTCTGCTGGTTGGCGACCGCGGCCGCGTGGTAGCTGGCGTGTGCCCTGGTGGCGGCGGCGTGCATGGCCAGCAGCCCCCGGTGCACCTCGGCGGCCCCCTGGGCCAGCTTGCGGTGCGCCTCGGTCTGAGCGACCGCTGCCTCGCCCTCCCACGTCACGTGGAGCTCGGCGTTGACCCGGTCGAGCTCCTTGAGCTTGCCGTCGAGGGTCCGCCCGAACGCCTCGAGGCTCTCGATCACGCGACTCAGCTCGTCGAGGTCGACCTTGTAGCGCAGCGTCATCAGACCTCACCCAGCCGGGACTGCAGGTCGGCCGCGGCAGCCTCACGCGACGCGTCGGTGCGGTCGAGGTCGGCGCGGACGACGCCGAGCAGGGAGTTCTGGATGCCGATGCCGGCCAGGATGTCGTCCATCCCGTGGCACCACTCCTGCCACCCGCGGCCGAACTGGTCGGAGGCGGTGCCGGCCCAGCTGGCCCCCAGCAGGTCGGCCACGTCGGCCTGCACCCGCTGGTGCTCCTTGCGCAGGGCGTCGCCGAGGTCGGCCACCAGCCTGGTGGCGCGATCGAATGCCTCGTGGTCGATCTGGATGGTCACGTGACTCCTCCCGATGGGGTCGCGCGGGATTCATACCGCGTTGGCGTGGGGGGCAAACCTGGTCGGGACCCGAAAGGCGGGTCAGGAGCCGAAGGGGAGCGGTTCGGGAGAGAGCGCGACGGCCTGGGCCCGGGCCGCGGTCAGGCGGCGGCGATGATGCTGGCGGCACAGCACCTCGTAGGCGACCTCCGCGGGCGCGCCGTTCCTGCCGTCGTGGGGCGAATCGACGTCTCCGACCACGATCACCTCGCCCTCGACGACCATCGCGCCGTCCTCGGTGCGGGCGTTGTGGGTGGCTCGCTTGCCGCACCAGCACAGGGCTTCGACCTGGAGCACGTTCATCCGGTCGGCCAGCTCGACGAGGCGGGCGCTGCCCGGGAACAGCCGGGTCCGGAAGTCGCTGAGGATCCCGAAGGCGAAGACGTCGATCTGGAGCTCGTCGACGACCTTGGCCAGCTGGTCGATCTGGTCGGGCGTGTAGAACTGCGCCTCGTCGCAGATCAGGTAGTCGACCCGGCCGCCGGCGGTCAGCGAGTCCACGACGTACCGCCAGAAGTCGAAGCGGTCGTCCACCTCGATGGCGTCGTGGGTCAGCCCGAGGCGGCTGGACAGGATCGCCTCGCCGGCGCGGTCGTGGGTGGTGAAGATCCGCCCGACCCGGCCACGCGCCGCATGGTTGTGGTTGGTCTGGAGCGCCAGGGTGCTCTTGCCGGAGTCCATGGTCCCGGTGAAGAACTGCAGTTCAGCCATCGCGCCGGATTGTGCCACGCTTCCGCGTCGGGTTCGGTGGGGGATCCGACGACCGCGCAATCCGAAGACGGGGACGGCGGAAATAGTCGAGAGGCTCGGCCTCCCCGTGCTGGCCGAGCCTCTCGAGCCCGGTGACCCCCGTATGAGTTCGACACCCCGAAGGCCACCGGACTACCGACGGTAGGGTGATCTGCACACCCTTGACCAGCCTTCTCAGGCAACTTCGGCCGAACAGCGGAGCCGCCATGGCCGATCCGGGTCATGGCGTCTGACCGGTCGTGGGATACCCGATCCGGTCGCCGCGGACGATGATTCTCGTATCTCCTGACGGCCGGCTCCCCCTCCGACCGACCCGGCTCCCCCCGGCCGGGATCCCCCTCGTCAGATCTGCTGTTACCAGTGCACGCCCTTGAACACCTTGGCGAGCATGATCTGCTCCGACTCGCGGGTCCCCTGGGAGCCCTCGCCCTTGGCGGCCGCCGAGTCGGGGAAGACGTGGTAGGCCATGTTGAGCACCCGGAACGCGAACTTGGGCGCGACCGTGTGGGCCACGGCACCGACGTTGCCGAGCAGGGTGTTGATCTCGTGCGGCCGCTCGACCATCGCCTTGATCACGAGGTCGGCGGCCTGGGCCGGCGAGATGGTGGGGAACTTGTCGTAGATCTTGGTCGGCGCGATCATCGGCGTCCGCACCAGCGGCATGTGGATGCTGGTGAAGGTGATCCCGTCGCCGACCAGCTCCGAGGAGACCACGTTGCTCCAGGCGTCGAGGGCGGCCTTCGACGCGACGTACGCCGAGAAGCGCGGTGGGCTCGTCTGCACGCCGATCGACGAGATGTTGACGACGTGCCCGCGATGGCCCTGGCGCATCTGGGGGATCAGTCCCATGATCAGGCGGATCGCGCCGAAGTAGTTCAGGGCCATGGTCCGCTCGAAGTCGTGGAAGCGGTCGTGGCTCAGCTTCAGGGAACGCCTGATGGAGCGCCCCGCGTTGTTCACCACGAAGTCGATGCTCGGCAGGTCGTCGGCGAGCTGGGCGCACAGGGCGTCGATGGCGTCGAGGTCGGAGAGGTCGCACGGGTAGACGTGGGCGGTGCCGCCGCGACCCTCGATGGTGGCTCGGGTGGCCTCGAGCTTGTCCTTGCCGCGGGCGACCAGCACCGGGATGCCACCGGCCTGGGCGACCTTGAGCGCGGTCACCTGGCCGATCCCCGACGAGGCGCCGGTGATCACGACGTACTTACCGGTCAGCGTCTCCCGGGCCGCGGCGTCGTGCGCGGTGGACTCGTCGAGGTGGTCCTCCCAGTAGCCCCAGAGGGTGCGGGCGTAGGACTCGAGGTCGGGCACCGCGATGCCGGATCCGGCCAGGGCCTTCTCGGTACGGCGTGAGTCGAACACCGGCCGGAACGACGTGTGCCCGACCACCTCCGACGGGATGCCCAGGCGGCCGATGGTCTGCTCGAGCAGCAGCTGTCCGGGCCCGCTGCGGACCAGGCCGGTGATCAGCCGTGAGGGACGCAGGGGCCCGGGCATGAGCGAGAACGGCAGCCCGGCGGTGGTGCCGCGGTCGACCGGGGTCGCGAAGCGCGGGGCTCCCGCGGCCGCACAGAACGCGTTGATCATCTCCACGACCGACTGCGGCTCGGGGTTGACCAGGTGGAAGGCCTCGCCGTCGTGGCCCTCGAGGTGCGCGAGGTGATCCATCGCCTTGGCGACGTAGTCCACCGGTACGACGTTGGTGTCACCGAGGTCGATGCCGACCATCGGTAGCCAGGCCGGCAGGACGTCGCGGAGCATCTTCATCGCGGGAAAGAAGTAGTCGGGCCCGTCGACCTTGTCCATCGCGCCGGTCTCGCTGTGGCCCACCACGATGGCCGGTCGGTAGACGCGCCACGGCACCGTCGCCTCGTCGCGGACGATGCGCTCGGACTCGAACTTCGTGCGGTGGTAGGCCGACGGCAGCGACTGCCCCTCGTCGAACATCGACTCGTCGAACGGGCCGTCGTACTCACCGGCGGCGGCGACCGAGCTGACCTGGTGGAAGCAGCCCACCTCGAGCGCCTCGGCCAGCGCGAGGGCGTGCCGGGTGCCACCGACGTTGAGCGCCTCGTTGGTGGCGTCGTCGGCGGTCATGTCGTAGATGGCGGCGAGGTGGAAGAAGTGGTCGATCTGGCCGCGGTGGGCAGTGACCCACCGCTTGGGGACCCCGAGCCGCTCGGCAGCGAGGTCGCCGACGACCGGGACTACCCGGCCGGTGGCTCCTTCGATGCTCCCGTCGGCGTCCCAGGCCTCGATCATCGACTGCATCCGAGGCAGCGAGCCCTCGCGGACGAGCACGAAGACCGTGCCCTCGCGGTGGTCGATCAGCTCCTGCACGAGGTGTCGCCCGATGAACCCGGTGGCGCCCGTCACGAAGTACGACATGGCGGGAGACTACCCGCGGCCGAACGGGGCGGTTACGTTGCGAGACGTGGCGAGCGAGGGATCGGGCAACCGGCTGCGGGTGGCCGCCGCGTCGTTCGCGACCAACGCTCGCGACCCGGCGGTGCGTCGCACCCAAGCGGGCTTCGCCGGGGCGTGCACGGCCGAGTGGGCCTTCACGGTGGTGCTGTCTGTCTATGCCTTCCAGTCCGGTGGCGCGACTGCCGTAGGACTGGTGTCGCTGCTGCGGATGCTGCCCTCGGTCGTGCTGGCGCCGTTCGCCTCGACGGTTGCCGACCGGTGGCGTCGCGACATCGTGCTCACGCTGGTCTCTGCAGTGCGCTGCCTGGCCACGATCGGCATCGCGGTCATCGTGGCGGGCAACGGTCCGAGCCTGGGCGTCTACGTGCTCGCGATGGTCTCGACCGCCGCCGCGCTGCTCTACCGCCCGGTGAACTCCGCGTTGCTCCCGCTGCTGTGCCGTACGCCGGGCGACCTGGCGTCCGCGAACGTGGTCCGCGGTCTGCTCGACTCGCTGGCCACGTTGGTCGGCCCGGCGCTCGCCGCGGCCCTGCTCGCCCAGGGCGGCCCCACGCCGGGCTTCGTCGCCGTGGCCGTGCTGGCGGGACTGTCCGCGGTGGTCACCGTGGGGCTCCGTGTCGAGGAACCCGAACGACGTACGACACCCGGCTCGGTGACGCAGGGCCTCGTGGCCGGGGCTCGGACCGTGTGGTCGGCCCCGACGCTCCGCCTGCTGTTCGCCCTGCTGGCGGTGCAGACCGCGATCCGGGGCGCGCTGTCGGTGTTCAGCGTGCTGGTGGCCGTCGACCTGCTCGACCTCGGTGAGCCCGGCGTCGGAACGCTGACTGCGGCCCTCGGTGCCGGTGCCGTCGTCGGCTCCCTGGCGGCGTCGGTCGTGGTGGGCAACCAGCGGCTGGCCAGGTGGTTCGGGATCGGGGTGGCCCTGTGGGGTCTGCCCCTGGTCGTGCTCGCGGCTGTGCCCGGACGCGCCTCCGCGCTGCTGCTCTTCGCCGTGATCGGGGTGGGCAACGCGCTGGTCGACATCGGCTTCTTCACCCTGGTCGCCCGGCTCGCGCCGGAGCGGATGCTGGGCCGGGTCTTCGGCCTGACCGAGAGCGTCGGCGCCCTCACCGTTGGTGTCGGCTCGCTGCTCGCGGCGGCGCTGGCCAACCTGTTCGACGTCCGGATCGCGCTGGCCGTGGTCGGCGCCCTCGGCCCGGTGCTGGTGCTCCTCGGCTGGGTCGGGCTCCGCCGCCTCGACGCCACCATGGACGACCGCGCCGCCGACATCGCCCTGCTCCGCCGGGTCAGCGTGCTCGACCCACTGCCGCTGCCTGCTCTGGAGCAGCTCGCCGCCGATCTGACGCCGCACCACGTGCCAGCCGGAGAGATCGTGTTCTCGCAGGGCGACGAGGCCGACGGCTGCTACGTCGTCGAACGCGGCCGGGCCACGGTCATCGGCGACGGACGTCCGGTGGCCGAGGTCGGACCCGGTGACCTGGTCGGTGAGATCGGGCTGCTGCGGCACGTCCCCCGGACCGCCACCGTGCGCGCGTCCACCGACCTCGACCTGCGCCGCCTGGACGGCAGCCGATTCCTTCGCGTGGTCACCGGCTGGGAGACCACCAGCACCCGGGCCAGCCACCACGTCGACGACCTGCTCGACCGCTTCGCGCCGGGGTCGCCGACCCCCGGCGACGTCGACGACTGAGCCTTGATCGGTTGGTGGGGTGGCCCAGCGGGGCCAGCACGAATCATCACAACGGAGTACAGACAGCCAGGCGCAGCGGTCCTATCGTCGAGAACCTGCATCACCTACGCCGACTGTTCGCGTGTCGTTCATGTGGTCGTCCACCGCCCGTCGGGCCTCGCGGAGAGAGTCGACTCGGGTCATTCCACGAGCGAGGGAGACAGCATGCGATCCAGGATCCTGATGGCGGTCGCCGCGAGTGCGGCCCTGTGCGTCGTACCGGCCGCGGCCGGCGCCACCCAGGGACAGAACGGCCACCGGTCGTTCACGATGGCGGTGTACGGCGACTCGCCGTACGGCCTCAACAACGCCGACACGACGCAGACCGAGGCCACACCGGCCTTCATCGACACGGTCAACGCCGACCCCGCGGTGAGCACCGTGGTGCACGTCGGGGACATCCACTCGGGCAAGCAGATCTGCAGCGAGGCCTACGACCAGCAGATCGCCGGTTTCTGGACCCACTTCGCCGACCCGCTGGTCTTCACCCCCGGCGACAACGAATGGGCCGACTGCCACAAGGTCGCTGAGGGCGGGGGCAAGTACAACAAGGTGACCGGACAGATCGACTTCGCCTCCCCGTCCGGCTACGCCCAGGGCGACCCGATCGCCAACCTGGCCCTGGTCCGCTCACTCTTCTTCCCGGCCCCGGGGCAGACCCTGGGCAGCGGCACGCTGAGCACGGTCTCGCAGGCGACGGCGTACGACCCGGCACACCCCGAGGACGCGCAGTACGTCGAGAACGTGCGGTGGCAGCGCAAGGGCGTGGTCTTCGTGACCCTCAACCTCCCCGGAGGCTCCAACAACGACAACGACATCTGGTACGGCACCCCGACCATGTCGAGCGCGCAGCAGACCGAGATCCAGCAGCGCACCGCGGCCGACCTGCGCTGGCTCGACCAGGCCTTCGCCACGGCCGCGGCGCAGGACGCCCAGGGCGTCGTGGTCATCGAGCAGTCCGACCTGTGGGACCTCGACTTCGGGGCCAAGGAGCACCTCACCGAGGACGAGCCGATCGTGAGCAGCCTGGCCACGCACACCGCCGCCTACGGCAAGCCGGTGCTGCTGCTCGAGGGCGACTCACACATCTACCGCTCGGACAACCCGCTGCAGCAGGGTGCGCCGTGCGAGGGCGACGTGTTCCCGGGCACGACCACCGACGTCTGCTCCTACGACGACTGGAACACCCATCCCTTCTACGACGTGCCCAACCTGCACCGCGTGGTCGTGCACGGGAGCACGACGCCGATGGAGTACCTCCGGCTCACCGTCACCCCCGGTGGCCACGCGCCGGCGACCAGCACCACGTTCGGTCCGTTCAGCTGGGAGCGGGTCCCGGTCAGCTGACCCATCGGCTGGTCCGTCGTCTGATCGGCCTTCTGGGACGCAGCGGCGTCGAGGTCACTCCTCGGCGCCGCCGCCGAACATGATCTCGTCCCAGCTCGGGACCGAGGCCCGGCCACGGGTCTTCTTCACCGGCTTGCGGGAAGGCGGCTCGTGGCGGGGGTGGTCGGAGCGGTCGTCGGCCTGGTCGTCAGGGGTGTCGTCCGGGTCGTCGCTGTCGTCCCGGTCGGTGTCCGCGTCGTCCTCGGACCCGGCGACCGCCGGTTGGGTGGCGGTGTCGTCGAGGGCGAGTGGCTCGTCGAGATAGGCCTCGACGGGCTGCTCACTGACCAGCTCGAGCGCGTCCTCGCCCAGCGGCAGCTCGTCGGGGGGTACGGCCGACAGCCGGCGCTGGCGGGCGGTCGACAGGTCGTCGCGGCCCGCCGCAGCCGACGCCGCCGGCTCGGCCGCAGCCGTCGGCGTGGCGTCCGGCACCTCGCCGAGCAGCCAGTGGGCGTCGTCGTCGTCGGCGACCACGTAGTTGCCCGGAGCGTCGAAGGAGAAGTGCGCGGCACCGACCCGGCCACCCGCGGCGTAGGCACCGGTCAGGGTCCAGCGACCGTCCTCGCGCCGCCAGGCGTCCCAGGTGATCGAGTCGGGGTCGACGTTGCGGCCTCGCAGGTGGCTGCCGACGGCCTCACCGAGCGTGCGACCGGAGCCGGCCGCAGGTCCGTCGCCGGGTGGGCGGCGGATCGACGCGCGCTGGGCCCGCTGGGCGACGTGGGCACGCTCCGCGAGGACGGGTGTGGCGTACGGCATCACCTTGTCGACCGACGTACCGGCGACCTGCGCCACGGTCTCGGGGGTCTCCCCGGCCCGGATCCGCGCCTGGATGTCGCGTGGGCGAAGCGTTGAGTCCATCTGCATCTCCACCTGGCCTTGCCGTGGTTGGTCGCCGCCCTGCCGTGCGTTGAGAGCGGCCCGGAGCCTGGCATCGACGTCGGCGGTGAACTCCACTCCCTCGTCGCTGACGAACAACAGCTTCCGGCCGTCCTCGCTGCGCCCGGTGAGGGTGAGGTGCACCATGGCCCTGATCGCTCCTGCCCTGACCGTTCCTGCTGTGACCTTTGTGCTGCCCCGCGCCGTTCCTGCTCCGGTGCGCCGAGCCTACGCCAGCGCGGGCGTCGCTCCCCGCTCCCGGCACGGCGCGCCACGCTCTGCCGATGCGCGGAGATGCGCGCGGGTCCTGCCTCGGTCTCCTCGGCCCGATCAGTCGCCGAGCACCCGCCCCAGGTAGTCGTTGGCGAAGAGCCGGTCCGGGTCGAGCCGGTCGCGCATCGCCACGAAGTCCGCGAACCGGGGGTACGCCGGAGCGAGGTCGGCCGCGGTCCGGCCGTGCAGCTTGCCCCAGTGGGGCCGGCCGTCGTGGTCACGCAGCACCGCCTCCATCGCGTTCAGGTACGCCGTGTGCTGGGCGAGGTCGGAGCGGTGATGGGTATGGAACGCCAGGTAGAAGGAGTCGCGCCCGTAAGCCGTCGACAGCGGGATGTCGTCGGCCGGGGCCACCCGGATCTCGACCGGGAAGCTGATCCGCCAGTCGCTGGCCCCGATGACGCGGCGCACCTCGCGCAGGGCGTCGAGTCCGGCCTCGCGCGGCACGGCGTACTCCATCTCCCGGAAGACCACCCGCCGCGTCGAGGTGAAGACCCGGTGCGCGACGTCGCTGTAGGTGCGCTCCGACAGCGCCCGGGCCGCGACCTGGTTCATCCGCGGGACGATCCCCGGGAAGCGGTTGCCGGCGGCGGTGAGCGCACCGAAGAGGCCGTTGGACAGCAGCTCGTCGTCGACCCAGTGCCGGACCCGGGACAGCGGCTCGGCCTCGGAGGGGTCGGCGTCGAGCCGGGTGTTCTGCTTGGTGAGCAGCCGGTCGGTGTGGGGGAACCAGTACATGTCGCAGTGGTGGCTGGCGG
>JAWWPM010000214.1:0-5943 GCA_033854915.1 Nocardioidaceae bacterium | reverse complement strand
ACCGGCTGGGTGGCCGACGTCGCCGGCTACTCACCCGCGTTCGTGCTCTGCGCCGTCGTGTGTGCGCTGCCGGTGTTCGCCGTACTGGCCGCGCCCGAGACCCTCCAGCGCGAGAACCCGGTCTCGGCGGCGGCCGCCGCCGAGGACGCCGCCCGCGACGCCGCCACCTGATCTCCGCCCCGGCCGATCGGGTTCTACGCCGGCAGCCACTGGTCCGCGCCGACGTCCGTCGGCATGGGCACACCGTTCGACGTGAGCCCGAACCGGTCGCTCATGTACACCCTCGATCTGGTCGTCACGGCCCGGTCGGTGACCGTCTACGCCCTGACCCCTGACCGGACCGGCGTCGTGTCGTCGACCGACGGCGGGGCGACCCGGCGGCCCGTACGCGCTCGTTGAGTCAGGGATTCCCGCAGGGTTTGCCTAGACTGCCCCCGTGTCGCGCGTCCCTCACGTCTTCGTCGAGATCGGGCGCTTCATGGTCACCGGAGGGCTGTCCACCCTCGTCTCCTTCTCGATCTTCAACTTCCTGGTGCACGGCCTCTACGTGACCGACCACCCGTGGCTGTCGGCGCAGCCCCTGATGGCGCTGATCCTGGCCAACCTGGTCGGCATGGTCGTCAGCTACCGGCTGAGCCGGCAGTGGGCCTTCCGGCACCGTCCCCCCGTGCACGCGGACGGCGGGCGCACCGCGTTCTTCCTGATCAACCTGGCCACGCTGCCGCTCGCGGTCGGCACCCTGTGGTTCAGCCGGCACGTGCTCGGGCTGACCGATCCCTTCGCCGACAACATCGCCGGCAACGTGGTCGGGGCACTGATCGGCCAGGCCGCCCGGTTCTACCTGTTCCGCCGCTACGTCTTCCGCAGCCCGGTCTCGGTCGCCGAGTTCGTGCACCTGCCCCTCGCCGACCACCAGGGCCTGCTCGACGACGCCGACCCGGTCCAGCGTCCCGGCGCCTGAGCCTCACGCCCAGAGGTCGGTCCAGGCGTGGCCGAGCTCGGCCACGAGGTCGCGCAGCAGCGGCAGGCTGAGGCCGACCACGTTGTGGTGGTCGCCCTCGATGCGCGTGACGAATGCTCCGCCCAGGCCGTCGATGGTGAACGCACCGGCGACGTGCAGGGGCTCACCGGAGTCGACGTACGCCGCGATCTCGGCGTCGGTGACGTCCGCGAAGTGCACCACCGTCGACCCCAGAGCGGCTGCGTCGCGGCCGCTGGCGGTGTCGCGCAGCGCGTGGCCCGTGTGCAGCACGCCCGAGCGTCCGCGCATCGCCTCCCACCGTCGTACGGCGTCGCCGGCGTCGGCGGGCTTGCCCAGCGCCTCGCCGTCCAGCTCCAGCACCGAGTCGCAGCCGAGCACCAGCGAGCCGTCGGTGACCTCGGCGGCGACGGCGTCGCGCTTGAGCTCGGCCAGCCGCAGGGCCAAGGGGCCCGGCGCGAGCCCGGTCACCACCGACTCGTCGACGCCGGACACGACCACCGAGGGCTCGATCCCGGCCGCGCGCAGCGTGGCACGGCGGGCCGGGGAGGCGGAGGCGAGCACGAGACGGGTCACCCGGG
This sequence comes from Nocardioidaceae bacterium, assembly GCA_033854915.1. GTDB lineage: Bacteria > Actinomycetota > Actinomycetes > Propionibacteriales > Nocardioidaceae > Nocardioides. The sequence goes on along the minus strand of JAWWPM010000214.1, from coordinate 4,383 downwards.
AAGTTTCCCAGAGCCCCGGGTCCGCCCCTGACGGGGGCGGCTGTCCCGGCCGGTAACCTTCGCCGCGTGCCCGCGCCCACCACGTCGACCCCGCACGGGGGCTCGCCGTCGATCCTGCAGCCGGACTACTGGTGGTACGTCGCGCGGTCCCGGCTCCTCGAGCAGGTCCTGGCGCCGTACGTCGGCAAGCCCGCGCGTGTGCTCGACGTGGGCAGCGCCGACGGGCCGAGCGTCGGCTGGCTGACCGGCGACCTCAAGGTCTCGCTCGACCTCGACCCGCGTGGGCTGACCGCCCCCGACGGTGTCTGCGGTTCGGTGCTCCACCTGCCCTTCGCCGATGCCAGCTTCGAGGTGGTCGGCGCCTTCGACGTGATCGAGCACTGCGAGCCCGAGGCCGACGCGCTGCGTGAGCTGTTCCGCGTGCTCGAGCCCGGCGGCCGCCTGCTCGCCTCGGTGCCCGCCTACCAGTGGGCGTGGACCGACCACGACGTCGCCAACGGCCACCACCGCCGCTACACCCGAGAGCGCGCGGTCGCTGCGCTGGAGGCGGCCGGCTTCGAGATCAGCCGGGCGACGTACGGCTTCACCGGCGTCTTCCCGGCGTTCGCCGCCGAGCGGGTGGTGCGCGGGGTCCGGCACCGGTTCTCGCGCGGTCACTCCGGGCCGGCCGATGTGGTCGACGTCCCCGAGGTGGGCCCCACCCTCGAGCGGGTCCTGCTGGCGCTGTGCCGTTGGGACGCCCGGATGCTGGCCCACCGCGACCTCCCCTTCGGATCCTCGGTCTTCCTGGCCGCGGTCAAGCCCGCCTGAGCGATGGCCGACCTGCAACGCGACCCGGTGCGTGGTGACCACACCAGCCTGCGTACGGAGGCGGGCTGGATGTTCGCCGCGGGGCTGGTCGTGGCCGCGGCGCTGGCCGCCCTGCTGCTCCAGGACCATCGCCACTTCTGGTACGGCGACACCCCGGCGGCCTACTACGGATGGTGGTACCACCTCGGGGACCTGGTCCGCCACGGACAGTGGTCGACGATCGACCCGCACGCGTGGAAGGGCGGCAACCTCGCGGCCGAGGGGCAGTGGGGGCTGTGGTCACCGCTGACGATCGGGATCGGCCTCGCGGCGACCGTCGTACCCAGTGCCCTCGGGCTGACGACCGTGGTCAAGATCGGGCTGGCCGTCGTGGGGGCGCTCGGCGTCTTCCGCCTCGTCCGTTCGTACGACGCCCCGCCGGCCGTGGCCCTCGTCGCGGCGGTGGTGACGCCGATGGGTGGGATGACCCAGTACCTCGACGTGACCTCGTGGGCCGCCGCCGAGACCATCTGGGCGCTGCTGCCGTGGGTGTGGTGGGCGCTGCGCCGCACCATGCTGCTGGGGGCCAACCCCCTCCCGGTCCTGGTCCTCGGCTACCTCGAGGTGAGCGTCGGCTACGTCTACGGGACCATCATGCTCATCGTCGTCCTGCTGGCGTGCCTGCTGGACTGCCTGCTCGCCCGCGACCGGGCGGCGTTCCTGCGGGTGTTCGCCAGCGGAGTGCTGCTCGGCCTGGTCGCCCTCACGGTCTATCTTCCCGGCGTCCTGACCGCGTCGGTCACCTCACGGTCCACCGGCTTCCACGGCTTCGGCGGGAAGTTCACCACCGACCCGCTCGCGATGTTCACCTCCATCCTGCCGACCGCGGCGCTCTCGGAGGGCACCAGCCACGTCGAGCCCTACCTGTACGTCGTGTGGCTGCTGCCGGTGGTCCTGTGGCTCGACTGGCGCCGGGCCCGGGCCGGCTGGCGTCCGCTCGCCGGCATGCTGATGGTGCTCGCGGTGACGGTCGTCGTGGTGGTCGGGCCGTCGCAGGTCGGGCCCCTGCGCTGGCCGGTGCGGCTGGAGCCGTTCCTGGTCGAGGCCGTCGTGGTCTCGCTGGCGGTCGCCTGGAGCCGCTTCGGGCTGCGCCGGCCCTCGCGGCGCCGGCTGTGGTGGTCGCTGGGCTGGGTGGGCGCGTCCGCGCTGGTGTCGCTGCTGCGCGCGCCGTCGTACTGGGACGCCCACGTCGTCGGCGCCCTGGTGGTCGGCGCCGGCCTGGCAGCGGTGTGGTGGCTGGTCCGCGAGGGTCGGGCCGGTGGCGCCGTGGCCTGTGCCGTCGCGTGCACGCTCGCCTCGCTCGCCGTGCAGCACACCTACTACCCCAGGTCCCCCTCTCCCCAGCGCTACGCGCCGTCCGCGGTCGCCGACTACCGCACGCCGCTGGCCGGCGCGGTCGGCGAGGTGCTGCAGGTCGGCGCCTCCGAACCCGTGCTCCAGGACCCCTCGGCGCACCGCGGGGACCTGCTCAACGGCTCCGAGTGGTACCTCAACCCGCACCCCGTCCAGAGCACCTACACCACCATCAACTTCGCGGCCTACAAGGACCGCTACTGCACCTACTACCAGGGCGACACCTGTCCGGAGCTGCTCAAGACGCTCTTCAGCCGCGAGCCGACGACCGGCAAACGCCGCGTCGACCTGCTCGGAGTCAGCACCCTGCTGCTGATCCGGGCCGACTTCGGTGCGCAACGGCTCCAGCACCCGCCGGCCGGCTGGCGCGTCGCGGCGACCACGCCCAACACCGTGCTCTGGGTGCGTCTCCAGCCTCTGCCGGGGGCAGGGGCGGTGGCCTGGACGTCACCGGGAACCTCGGTCTCCCAGGTCGACGCCCGCGACGACGGTACGTCGTTCCGGGTCACCGACGTGCCTGCCTCCGGGGGCACCGTGGTGCTCAGCCTCCTCGACTGGCCCGGCTACGCGACCGACGTGGGTAGCCTGGCCGATCCCGTCGACGGCTACCTGGTGACGGTGGACCTCCCGCCAGGCAGCAGTGGACGGCTCGTGCACGTCGACTTCCAGCCACCGGGTTGGCACGTCGAGCTGGGCGCCTGGGCGCTGGCCCTGCTGGCCGGCGCGGGCTGGTCGGTCGCCTCGGCCGCGGAGCGACGGCGCCGGGCGGACGGCTCCCCCTGAGGGGTGCCCGGTGAGATGTACGTGGATGAGCCCACGTGGACTCATCCACGTACAACCAACAGGACCCCCGCCGGAGTCAGCCGCGCACGCCGCGCAGCGTCAGCACCGTGTCGCCGCTGTCGGTGAAGGTGAGTGTGCTCCGGCCGCCGTCGGTCGCGTCGGCGGCGTGTGAGGCCCGGGTCAGCTCACGGCGCAGCAGCGCACCGGGGCAGCCACGGGGGATCCGCGTCGGCGAGGCCGTGAACGCGAAGCCGTGCACGACCGAGAGGGTGTAGCCGCCCAGGGTGACGTGGCAGCGGACAGTCTCCACGCTGCCGGCGTCGAACACGATCGCGTCGCGGCGCACCGGCTCGCTGTGCTCCACCGGCGCCCACGGGTGCTCCTGCACCCGCTGCGGGAGCTGGGTGTCGATCACCTGGTGGACGACGTTCCCCGCGTGGTCGCGGACGTACTTGATCGCGTAGCCGGCACCGCCGAAGACCAGTGCGAGCGCCACGACCACCATGACCAACAGCTTCATCACGACCTCCCGGATCCGATGTCTCAGCCTCAGTGGGGCAGGGCCGACGCCCGCCAGGCGCCGGGACCTCGCCGATGGGTGGACCGGACCAGGCGGCTCGGCGCGTTCCAGACCGGCGTACGACGGGTGGGTGCGGCGGCGGGGCCGCCCAGCGACCCCAGCACCGCGACCAGGGCGGCCAGCTCCTCGGCGGACGGGTCGCCCGAAACCACCCGCAGCAGCGGCTCCGCGCCTCGCTCGGCTCGCTCGCTCACAGTGTTCGATTGTTCGCTCGGTCGCTCGCTCGTGCCTCGCTCGGCTCCGTCGCTCACAGTGGGATGTTCCCGTGCTTCTTGGCCGGCAGCGTCTCGCGCTTGGACTCCAGCAGCCGCAGCGCCTTGACGACCTCGAGCCGGGTCTCGTGCGGGGCGATGACGCCGTCGACGTAGCCGCGTTCGGCGGCGATGTAGGGGTTGGCGAGCGTGTCGTCGTACTCCGTGATCAGCTCCGCGCGCCGGGCGTCCGGGTCGGCGGCGTCCCTGAGTTCGTTGCGGTAGAGGATGTTCACCGCGCCCTGGGCGCCCATCACCGCGATCTGCGCGGTCGGCCAGGCCAGGTTGATGTCGGCGCCCATGTGGTTGGAGCCCATCACGTAGTAGGCCCCGCCGTAGGCCTTGCGGGTGATGATCGTGACCAGGGGGACGGTGGCCTCGGCGTAGGCGTAGATCAGCTTCGCGCCGCGGCGGATGATGCCGTTCCACTCCTGGTCGGTGCCGGGCAGGAAGCCGGGCACGTCGACGAACGTCAGCACCGGGATGTTGAACGCGTCGCAGAACCGCACGAAGCGAGCGGCCTTCTCGGACGCGTCGATGTCGAGCGTGCCGGCGAACTGCATCGGC
>JAWWPM010000213.1:0-4933 GCA_033854915.1 Nocardioidaceae bacterium | reverse complement strand
TGCGCCGACCGGCTGAGCCGGGCCCGCGCGGTCCTGGAGGACGCGACCAGCTGAGCCAAGCCCCACCGGCGAGGCGGTCGGGCGCTGTCGGTGCCCCCGCCTAGGGTCGGGGGTGTGAAGCGACGATGAGCAAGATGGACGGCCTGCGGGCGATGCGAGAGGCCCGCTACGCCGAGGCGGAGGCGCGCGCCCGCAAGGGCACTCCGGCACCGAGGCGACCCGCGTCGCCGGTGGCGGCGACCGCGACCGCCGTGCGCCCGGCCGCCGCGCCGGAGCCGGCCGCCGACGTCGAGGAGCTCTGCGGTCATCGCAACATGAGCGGCCGCACCTGCACCCGTGAGCAGGGGCACGCGGCCAAGAGCCACCGCTACTCCGCAGCGATCAGTCCCGGGCGTTGAGCACGACCAGCGCCACCAGGAAGAGCGCCGCGAGCAGCCAGATCCCCACCGCCCAGCGGAAGGCCCATCTGGCCCGGCCGCGCAGCGCCTCCACGCGGGCGGTGTCGCCGGCCCGTCGGGCCCGCACCAGCTGTACGGCGAGATAGCCGCGGTAGCCGACGTACGACGCCGCGATCGCGAGCACCAGGATCCGCAGCAGCATGCGGGGAGCATCGCACGCACCCGGGCCGGTGAGCGGGGCGACGCGGTGGGCGCAGCGCTCAGGGGATCAGTGCGACCTTGCCGCCGGGGTGCCCGCCGGCCAGGAGCTCGGCGGCGGCGAGCGCCTGCTCGAGCGGGTACGTGCGCGCCATCGGCACCTCGAGGCGCCCCTCAGCAGCCAGCCGGACCAGCTCCTCGCGTACGCCGTCGCGGTAGGCCGCGCTCTCGGGCAGGTCGCCGCCGATCACCCGGATCCCGACCTGGGCCCCGCGCTGCTTCGCCGCGATCGTGACGATGCGGGCACGCTCGGGCACCAGGGCGAGCGAGGCGTCGACCGCCTCGTCGGTGCCGATGCAGTCCAGGGCGGCCGCGAAGCCGTCCGGCGCCGCCGCGCGCAACCGGCTCTCCAGACCGGCGCCGTAGGTCACCGGCTCGCCCCCGAAGCGGCGTACCTCCTCGAAACGCGACTCGCTGCAGGTGCCGAGCACGCGCACGCCCAGCAGGGCCGCCTGCTGCAGCAGGCTGATCCCCACCGCTCCGGAGGCGCCGTGGGCCACCACCGTCTCGCCCGCGGCGGCCCGGTGACGTGGAGCATCTCCCGGGCGGTGGTGGCGGCCAGCAGCAGGTTGGCCGCCCGCTCGAACGAGAGCGAGGCAGGCTTGACGAAGACGTCGCACGCCGGGACGTTCATCGCGGTGGCCCAGCCGCCCAGCACCCGGAAGGCCAGCACCTCGTCACCGAGGGCGCCTCCGCCCGAGGCGATCTCGGTGTCCGGGCCGACGGCGGTGAGCACACCGGCGATCTCGTAGCCGACGCCCCGAGGGAACGGCGCCCGCTTGCCCGCCGCGACGTGCGAGGCGTCGGCCGGGTTGACGCCGGCGGCCCGCACCCGCACCGTGACCTCGCCGGCCCGCGGTGCTGGTACGTCGTACGGCTCGAAGTCGAAGACCTCGAGACCGCCCGGCCGTTGGGCCACCCAGTGCCGCTCCATGCGCGTGCCGCCTAGGAGGCGACCAGCTCGTCGAGCATCCGGTCGAGGGCGCCGATCCCGATCGAGAGGTGGCCCTCGCCCTGCTCGAGATGCGCGGTCACCCGGGGGATCCGCTCGACCAGCCACTGACCGTGGGTGAACGGCACCATCAGGTCCTCGCTGCCCTGCCAGAGATGAGTGGGGACACCGATGTCGGCGAGCTCGAAGCCCCACGCCCGGGTGAAGGCCAGGTCGTCGTCCAGCCAGCCGTCCACGCCGACCGACAGGGCCTGGCGGAACATCGAGGCGAGATCGTCGGCCACCTGGCCGGTGAGCACGGCGGCGTCGACCGGCGGGATCAGGTTGCCCAGCGACTCGGCGACCTGGGGCCCGGTCAGCTCCAGCACCTCGGGCCGTTGCGCGTCGAGCCACGCCCGCAGCGATTCCTCGCCCTTGAGCGCCTCACCGAACTCCTCGATGTTGTCCGCACCCATGCCGGCCAGGAAGTCCAGCCCGTCCACGCCGTACGGCGCGACCCCGGCGATGCAGAGCACGCCCCGCACCCGGTCGGTCAGCAGCGCACCGCAGGCCAGCGCGTGGGGTCCGCCACCGGACCAGCCGGCCACCAGGCAGGTCTCGGCGCCGAGGTGGTCGAGCACGGCAGCGGTGTCGGCAACGACGTCCGCGATGGTGCGGCCCGCCTGGCGGGCCGAGGCGCCGTACCCCGGACGCGACCAGGTCACCAGCCGCAGCCCGCGGGCGTGGGCCGCCCGGGCGATGACCTGCATCTGCTCCGAGCCGCCGGGCGTGCCGTGGTGGAAGACCAGGACGTCGCCACCGTCGGGGCCGCTGACCTCGAGCTCCAGGTCGCGTCCGTCGGTCAGCGTGATCATCGACATGTGTGCTCCTGGTGCTGGTGGGTGGAGGGACTCAGGTGGCGGGGCCGTCGGTGTTGTACGTCGGTTCGCCGGAGCCGCAGCGCACGATCACGGCCCGTGCGGGCTCGCCGGTCGGGTTGGACTCACGGTGCACCGCACCAGCCGGCACGCGCAGGAAGTCACCCGGCCCGGCCTCGACCACCTCGCGGCCGCCGGGCCCCGACTCCATCCGCATCCGGCCGCTGACGACGTAGAGCGTGGTCTCGTAGTCACCGTGGTGGTGCCAGCCGGAGACCGCGCCGGGCTCGGTGTCCACGGTGCCGGTCCACATGCCGTCAGTGTGCGAGGCCAGCTGACGGGTCATGCCCGGCGTCGGATCGGAGTCGCTCAGCGCGTCGGCGGGGACGTGGAGGCACGGCTGGGCGGGACTGTGCTGGACAGGTTCGGGGCTCACGAGGTCAGGCTAGGCGTGTCGCGGACCGTCGTCACCAGCGTGGTCACCGAGGGCGCAGGCGGGGTGGACCCGAAGCCGAACCCGGGCTCGGGCGTGACCTGCCGCAGGTCGCCGAGGGGCCGGCCCTGCCAGGTGCCCGTCAGCCGGTCGATCCGGTGCAGGTCGGTGGCGCCGTAGACCTCGGTCCGGCCACGGCCGGCCGTGCCGCGGGTGCGGACGCCGCGCAGGACGACCCGGGCGACCGGGTCGGTGACCCGGCTCCAGCCGGGGCTGGTGGCGAGGGCGGCGGGCACCAGCCGCAGCAGCCGGCCCAGCGGTGCGCGACGCCCCACGTCGTACGACAGGTCGAGGGTGCCTGCTCGCACGCGCACGGTGGGCCCGGCGCGACCGATCACGACCGGCCCGACCTCGACCCGGTCGAAGGAGTAGGTGTCCGCCACGAAGTCGGCGACCCGGTCATCGGGCGCCAGCAGCACCCGCGTGCCGTCGGCCTCGGCGAGCATCACGTCCGCGAACGCGCCGTACGGCGACTCCAGCCACCAGCCGACGACCACGCGTACGCCGCTCGCGGAGCCGACTCCGGCGATCGTGCCGCGGAAGCGGTGGTCAGGCAGCCGGCCCAAGACGATCCAGCGTCTGCTTGAGCTGCGTGACGGTATTGTTGGCCAGGATCGGCAGGTAGAGCGCGACCAGCGGGACCGCGACCTTGCTCACCCCCTTGAAGGAGAACTCCGCGTCGTAGGTCACCTGCGTGCCGCCGCCCGAGGCCTCCAGCCGGATCCGGTCGTGGCCGTCGAACTGCTCGTTGTGGCCCGCGAAGTGCACGAAGGTCGGCGGGTTGAGCTCGTCGGCGACGTACTCCAGCTCGGTCGTGCGGCCCAGGAACGACGAGACGTTGCGGTAGCGGGTGCCGACCCCGCCGTCGCCGTCCACGCGGGAGCACTCGACCGTGCCGGGGTCCCACTCCTCGGCGTTGGCGAAGTCGGAGAGGTAGGCGTAGACCACGTCGGGCGCGCTGGTGGTCGTGAAGCTGCGGTGGGCGGAGAGCATGCAGCCACGCTAGCCGGGACCTCGCGAGCGGAGACCACCCGTAGGTCGGGGCCGGTGCCGCGCGCCGACCTACGCTGGAGGGATGGAACCCGACGTGATCCTGGCCGCACGCGAGGCCGAGCTCGAGGCCGAGCTGGCCGAGCTCACCGCCCTGCCGGCCGAGATCGGCTCGATCTCCTTCGGCAAGCGCGTGGGTGAAGGCACGTCGATGGCGGTGGACCGCCTGGCGGCGGTGTCCACGCAGGAGGCGCTGCTCGCGATGCTCGACGAGGTACGCCGGGCCCGGGTGCTCGTGACCGCCGGGACCTACGGCATCTGCGAGGTCTGTGGCGAGGCGATCCCCGAGGGTCGGCTCGAGGCCCGGCCCTGGGCCACCCGCTGCGTCAAGGACGGCTGAGCAGTCCGCCCACCCGGCGCCGCACCAGGCTGGCGCCGGCCCGCAGCGTCGCCGGCGCGTGCAGCCGGTCGAGCACGGGTGCGCGCATCCGGGTCCACGCGGGGTCGCTCGGCAGCGCCGCCTCCGCCACGTCGGGCCCGCGCCGGCCGACGGCCCGGGCCATCGCCTCGGCGACTCCGAGCAGCGGCTCGCCCTCGGGCTGCCAGGTGTGGCCGGGCCGGCAGACCATGTCGTGCTGGAGGCTCTCGACCAGGGCGGTGACGGTCCAGAACGGCGCCCCCACGAGCAGGGCCGTGCCCAGCCCCACCACGGTCACCGGCGCAACCAGGGCCGGCACCCGCAGCCGGGGCAGCCGGGCCGCGCGGGAGTAGGCACCGAGCAGCCGGGGGTAGGGCACGACGTCGGGTCCGCCGACGTCCAGGGAGCCGGTCGCCTCGGTGTCGAGCGCCTCGACCAGGGCCCGGACGACGTCGGTGACGGCCACCGGCTGCACCGAGGTGTGCAGCCAGCGCGGGATGGGCTGGACCAGCAGCAATGACGCCAGCTGCCGGATCACCTCGTACGACGTGGAGCCGGCGCCGAGCA
>JAWWPM010000212.1:0-11057 GCA_033854915.1 Nocardioidaceae bacterium | reverse complement strand
GCTCCCAAGCCACCCAAGGACCACGGTCCCAAGCACGGCCACAAGGGGAAGGGCCACCAGTGACTCCCGAGAACACGGACGGACAGCACCTGATCGGCGGGCGCTACGCGCTCGGCGAGCTGCTGGGCCGCGGCGGCATGGCGGAGGTCCGCAAGGGCACCGACAGCCGGCTCGGTCGGATCGTCGCGGTCAAGCGGCTGCGCACCGACCTGGCCAGTGACGTCACCTTCCAGGCCCGGTTCCGCCGCGAGGCGCAGAGCTCCGCCTCGCTCAACCACCCGTCGATCGTCGCGGTCTACGACACCGGCGAGGAGCCGGCGACCGACGGCTCGGGGGTCTCGCAGCCCTACATCGTGATGGAGTTCGTCGCCGGTCGCACCCTGCGCGACATCCTGCGCGAGGGCCGCAAGATCCTGCCCGAGCGGGCGCTCGAGATCACCAGCGGTGTGCTGTCCGCGCTCGACTACAGCCACCGGGCCGGCATCATCCACCGCGACATCAAGCCCGGCAACGTGATGCTCACCCCGTCGGGCGACGTCAAGGTGATGGACTTCGGCATCGCCCGCGCGATGTCCGACGCGTCCAACACGATGACCCAGACCGCGGCCGTGGTCGGCACCGCGCAGTACCTCTCCCCCGAGCAGGCCCGGGGCGAGCCGGTCGACTCGCGCTCGGACGTCTACTCCGCCGGCTGCCTGCTCTACGAGCTGCTCACCGGTCGTCCGCCGTTCATCGGCGACTCACCGGTCGCGGTGGCCTACCAGCACGTCCGCGAGCCGGCCATGCCGCCGTCCGACCACGACGACGAGCTGCCGCCCGAGGTGGACGCGATCGTGATGAAGTCGCTGGCCAAGCGGGTAGAGGACCGTTATCAGAGCGCCGCGGCCATGCGCAGCGACATCGAGCGCTACCTCGCCGGCCACCCGGTGCACGTGCTCGCGCCGCCGCCGCCACCTCCGGTCGAGTCCCCGATGACGTCCACGTCGCAGACCGCGATCGTCACCCCGGTGCCGGCGCCGCTGCCCGTCGACGAGGAGGTCGACGACGACCGTGGCGGTAGGCCGGGACTGCTGATCTTCCTGGCGCTGCTCCTCCTGCTGGTGCTCGGCCTCGCGGCGTACTTCCTGCCGAAGATGTTCGAGAGCCCCAGCAACCAGGTGCAGGTGCCGAAGGTCGTCGGCATGACCCTCAACCAGGCCCGCACGACCATCGGCGCGGCCAAGCTCGCGGTGCCCCAGCCCAGCTACGCCCACAGCGCCACGGTGGCGAAGAACCACGTGATCAGCCAGGACCCTTCCCCGAGCGACTACGTCGACCAGGGCAGCGACGTGAACCTAGTCGTCTCCACCGGCCTGCAGTCCTCGTCGGTGCCCTACCTGATCGGGCAGACGCAGTCCGAGGCCACCGCGTCGTTGACGAACGCCAAGCTGAAGGGCGACTTCCTGCGCGAGAAGTCCGACCAGCCGAAGGGCACCGTGATCCGCACCGATCCGTCCGCGAACACGTCCGTGCCGCAGGGCTCGACGGTCCACGTCTTCATCTCCCAGGGACCGCAGAAGGTGCCCGACGTGGTCGGCATGCAGCAGGCCAAGGCCGAGCAGACCCTCAAGGACGCCGGCTTCGTGCCGGTCGTGGTCTCGCAGCCGAGCGCAACCGCACCCGACGGCGAGGTCACCCAGCAGGTCCCCGGCGCCGATCAGCCCGAGCCGCAGGGCAGCCAGGTGACGATCGTCGTCTCGTCCGGACCGACGGAGCCCACGTCGCCGTCGACCTCGCCGAGCACCCCGCCGACCAGCCCGAGCACCGTGCCCACGACTCCGACAACGCCCTCGGCGAAGCCGCCCGGGCCGGGCGGGTAGGCCGGGGCGGCCGGCTTCAGCTGCCCGAGCCGCTGGGCGCGAGAACCTTCGCGTAGCTGAGGCCGAGCAGTCCGTCGTACCCCGGCAGCTCGAGGTGCTGGACGCTCAGGTCCCAGCCGACGTTGACGTTGGGGTCGGCGGCGTCCTGCCGGTAGGTCTGGAGGTAGGCGTCGCGGGCGATCGCCGACGACATGGTCGTCGGGTCGCCGACGGCGGCGATGACGTAGGGCTGGCTGTAGGGCACGCCCTGGAGCTGTACGGCGTTGCCGATGCAGCGGATGCCGGTGGTGCCGACCACGCGCTGACCCTGGATGGTCACCGCCTGGGCACCGCCCTTCCACATCGCGTTGACGACCGCCTGGATGTCCTGCTGGTGGACCACCAGGAGGTTGCGGTTGTCGGAGGTGAGCGTGGTGTCGGCGGTGGTGCTCTGGGGCGCGTCGGAGAGGGTCACCACGATGCCGTCGCCGCTGGCCGGCATCAGGCCGGCGAGGTGCTTCATCCGGGTGGCCTTCGCACTGACCTGGCGGACCTGCCGGTTGTTCGACTGGCTGCTGAGCAGGGAGATCTGGGCGTTGAGGTCGGCCACCCGCTGCTTGAGCGCGTCGTACTGGGCCGCGTCGACGCGGACGAACGACGCCAGGTCGGTGTAGCGACCGGGTCGCAGGTCGGTGCCCTCGCTGCTGTGCGCGCTCACCACGAACAGCGTGCCGCTCAGCAACCCCACCACCGGCGTGGCCACGCGCCACACCGTGCTGCGCGACCCACCCTGCCGGTGGGGGGACGGGCCGGTGCCGCTCCGGTCGCCGCCGCGGGGACGCGCGCGGGGGAGCCTGACGTGGGCCAGCCGCTTCATGCCGACTAAGGTAGCCCGCGATCGGATGAGACGACGCCTCAGGCGTCAATGCGTGGAGGAGTGCAGGTGGCCAAGCTCAGGGCCCGGCCAGGTTTCGTGGACCCCGACCGGGGGCCACTGATCAGCGCGCGCTTCGTGGTCTGCATCGTGCTGATGGTCGTCGGGATCGCCTGGATCGCTTACTACTACGCCGCCGTGCGCGTCGACCCCGACGCGTTCCCGCCACCCAAGCCCGGCTCGCCGCACTTCATGGCACAGATGCTGCGCTGGAACTACGTGGTCGGCTTCGGGTTGTTCTTCCTCGGCCTGCTGCTCTCGGCTCACCCGTCCACCCCGCTGGGCCGCAACCGCGGGGTCGTGGTCGGGATGCTGACCTGCTTCCTGCTCGGCCTGATCTGGATCTGCACGTTCTACGTGCTCTCGGGCACCCAGCTGCCGAAGGTCCCGGTCTTCAACGACCTCGACCAGTTCAACCTCCTGGTCGGCATCGGCTTCATGGCCGTCGGCTTCTCCTTCGCGACCCGGTGGGAGTGAGCCCCCAGGGGCTGAGCCTGCGAAGCCCCTGAAGGGGCGAGACCTCCGGGCTAGACCAGCCGCCGGGAGGTCATGCGTCGCGGCTGCCCCAGCGTTTCGCAGGACGCCTGGCGCGGTAAGAAAAGTTATCCCCACCTGTGCACTCACCTGTGGAGAACTACAGCCGTGTGATTCTCCCCAGGCTCATCCCCAGCTGGGGACGAACCTCAGCCGAGCGCGGCGGTGCGGGCCACGATGGCGAGCACGACCAGGAGCACGACGGCGCCGAAGCCGGCCGCCTGCCACGCCGTACGGCGTTCGCGCGGGGCGTAGACGAGGATGCCGGCCAGCACCAGCCCCCCGATGAAGCCCCCCACGTGTCCCTGCCACGAGATGCCGCTGCCGAAGAAGGTGAAGGCGGCGTTCAGGCCGAGCCACATCAGGAGCTGGTTCATGTCGGCCTTGACCTTGTAGGCCATCACGAGCAGCGCCCCCATCAGGCCGAAGATGGCCCCGGACGCGCCCAGGGTGGCCGTGGCCTCACCCGACAGCCAGTAGACCGCGACCGAGCCGACCAGCCCCGACAGCAGGTAGAGGCCGAGGTAGCGCACCCGGCCGAGCACCATCTCCAGCTGCGGACCGAGGATCCACAGCGCGAGCATGTTGAAGCCGATGTGGAAGACCTCCACGTGGGTGAACATGCTGGTCAGCAGCTGCCAGGGGGCCCCGGTGGCGACGCCGTCGAACCACGTCCCGTTGACCGCGGCCCGGCAGATCGCCGCGTCGGCGATGCCGGGGTAGTAGCCGCCGCGACCTGCCGAGCACTGGCCGTTGGGGATCAACGACAGGCGGTTCACCCACGCGCTGGTCGCGCCGCCGGTGCTGAGGATCAGCAGCCAGACCGCGAGGTTGATCCCGATCAGGGTCTTGGAGACGAGCCCTTGCTGGCCCGACGGCCGCGTCCCGCCGTACGGCGTGCGGCCGGAGCGGGTCTCCTTCTTGCCTTGGGCGATGCAGGACGGGCACTGGAAACCGACCGCCGCGTCGCGCATGCAGTCGGGGCAGATCGGGCGCTCACACCGCTGACAGCGGATGTAGGTCTCCCGGTCGGGGTGCCGGTAGCACGTCGGAACGCCGGCGGAGTCCTCCGCCGGCGTCGGTGCCCCGGTGTCGGGGCCCTCGGGCGTGCTCAGGAACGCCTGATCTCGACGGTCTCGATCACCACCGGCTCGACCGGACGGTCGCCGGCGCCGGTGCGGGTCTTGCCGATCGCGTCGACCACGTCGCGCGACTCCTGGTCGGCCACCTCACCGAAGATCGTGTGCTTGAAGTTGAGCCACGGGGTCGCGGCCACGGTGATGAAGAACTGCGAGCCGTTGGTGCCGGGCCCGGCGTTGGCCATCGCGAGCAGGTAGGGCTTGTCGAAGACCAGCTCGGGGTGCGGCTCGTCCTTGAACGTGTAGCCGGGACCGCCGGTGCCGGTGCCGAGCGGGCAGCCGCCCTGGAGCATGAAGCCCTCGATGACGCGGTGGAAGCCGAGGCCGTCGTAGTACGGCACAGCCGAGCGCCCGGCGTCGTCGTGGTAGTCCTTGGTGCCCTCGGCGAGGCCGGTGAAGTTGGCCACGGTCTCGGGGGCGTGGTCGGGGAACAGGTTGATCGTGATGTCGCCCCGGTTGGTCTTCAGGACGGCCTGCTGGTCAGCCATGTCTGCCTCTCACGTGATGGATGTCGATGCCCCCAGATCCTCCCATGTGAGACAACCAGGACCTACATGGGACAGGCGGCGGTGGAGCCCGCCCTGTTGGGTACGTGGTAGACGTGATGGGATGGGGAGACACAGACGAGAGAGAGGGTCGCCATGCGCATCCGTCGTAAGAAGACGCTGATCGAGCAGGCCGCCGACTACGTGGAGGCCGCGGTGGAGTCCGCGCGGGAGAAGGCCGGCCCGATCCTGGCCGATGCGCGCGACAAGGCGGCCCCGATGCTGGCCGACGCCCGCGACAAGGCCGGACCGGCACTCGCCGACGCTCGCGCCAAGGCCGGGCCCGTGCTCGCGGACGCGCGCGACAAGGCCGCTCCACTCCTGGCCCAGAGCGCTGCGATCGCCTCCGGCCGCGCCTCCGCCGCCGTGGAGCTGGCCGCCGACAAGGCCGCAGCGGGTCGCGACCTGGCCGCGGCCAAGGCCGCCGAGCTGCGGGGCGAGCCGAAGAAGAAGCACCGCCTGCGCAAGCTCCTGGTGTTCACCGGCCTGGCCGCGCTGCTGGGCTTCGTCTACCAGAAGGCCCGCGGATCCTCGGAGAGCGACAACTGGCAGTCGTCGTACACCCCGACCCCGCCGCCGCGGGCGGCCTCCGAGACCCCGATCTTCGATGCCGCCGCGGCCGCGTCCGACGAGCCGGCCGGCAACGACGAGGGCGGGGCGGGCCCCGACGAGGCCCTCGCCGACGTCGTCGAGGAGCAGCACCCGGTCACCACGCCCGACGAGCCCGCCACCGTGGTGGACCTCGAGCCGGGCGAGGCGCCGGTGGAGAACCCGACACCCAAGCCGTGAGCCAGCCCTGACGGCGACCGCCGTCAGGATGCGGACGTCGTACGCCGGGACCGGCCGTGGGAGCGATCCTGCGGCCGGTTCTCGGCTATCCAGGCGTCGATCCGCTCCCACCAGCCGAACAGCCACTCGATCCGGGCCTCCCGATCGGCCGGGATCTCCTCGCGCGGCACCTGCCACCAGCGCATCGTGATCACCTTGTCCATCGGCAGCTCGCGCCACACGTCACGGACCGTGAGCATGTGGTCCAGGCCGGTGTGCGCGACCAGGACGACGTCGGCGTCCGGCGCCGCGTCGAGGGCGGCCAGGAAGCCGCCAGGCCGGGGCGCCAGCACGTGGGTCATCCGCTCGGCCCGGCGCGCCATCCGCTCCATGCCCAGCTTCCGGAGCCGCTCGATGCCGCGGTTGCGCCGGGCCGGGGTGAAGTTGCCGCCCTCGGGGAAGATCTCGAACGCGTCGTTCTCGTCGAGCCCGTGCGCGAGCTCGGCGATCTGCGACTCGAAGTCGTGGCCGGCCCGCGGGTTGGTCGAGATGAACCGGGCCGGGATCCGGCCCAGGACCACGTCGATCATCGGGTCCCACGCCAGGGTGTCCTTGAGGACGACGCGGGGCTCGCGGGCATACCAGTCCATGAGGGCGTGGATCAGGATCAGCGAGTCGCCCGGTCCCGCGTGCCGGCAGGCCACGATCAGGGGCCTGCCCGGGTGTGCGTCGGGGCTCGGTCCGTCGGTCTCGATCCGGAGCTCGAGCACCCGCCGTGCCTCACCGAAGAGCACCCAGAGCAGTCCCTCGACCAGGTCGTAGTGGATCCCCTCGAAGTACGGCGTCCGCAGCCGGCGCCCGAGCCCCGAGGCCAGCCAGTAGCCGAGCAGCACCACCAGCACGACGCTCTCGCAGGTGACGTAGACGACGAACAGCCACAGCAGCCGCAGCGCCCGCCAGCGTCCCGGCAGGATCGGGGTCAGCGCCGCTGCCGCGATCAGCCACAGCGGGAGGGTCACCCAGAGCGCGACCGCCAGCCCGATCATCGCCGGCGCGATCACCAGGCGCCGCAGGACCCAGATCACCGGAGCGCCGCGAGGTAGTCCCGAGAGGCCTCGTAGCTGGCGTCGATCCGGTTGCGGACGCGGGAGAAGTCGCGGTGCGCGAGCAGGGAGTCGTCGCGGCGCGTCGTACCCCTGGCCGGGAGCACATGGGCCTCCACGCCGTCAGGCACCTCCGCCAGCTCGCGGGCGAACCGGTGCCGCCGCGCGATCTCGAACGACACCCGCGCCACCTCCCACGGCCGGTGCGGGACCTTCAGCGGGCGGTCGATCCGGCCGACCTGGAGCACGAACACCCGGTCCGCGCCGAGCGCGACCGCCCGGCCGAGCGGGATGGAGTTCACGATGCCCCCGTCGAGGTAGTGCTCGTCACCGACCCGGGCGGGCGGCAGCAGGCCGGGCACGGCCGCGCTGGCCATGATCGCGTCGACCAGCCGGCCGCTGGTGAACCAGTGCTCCGCGGCGCGCTCGATGCTCGCGGCGCACACCTGGAAGCGCACCGGCAGCTCCTCGAAGGTGGTCTCGCCGAACTCCGCGATCAGCCGCTTCTGCATCGGGCCGGCGGAGTAGATGTGGGTGCCGGTCGAGACCGCGCGTCGTACGGTCCGCAGCGGCCGGTCGGTGATCGTCCGCGCGGTGTCGGCGTCCTGCCACAGCTCGGTCAGCCGGTCGATCACCGCCGGCGTCGGGTCGCGGGCGACCATGGCGCCGTTCAGGGCGCCGACGCTGGTGCCCAGGATCAGGTCCGGGCTGACGTCGGCCTCGAAGAGCGCCCGCAGCATCCCCACCTCGGCGGCACCGAGCACGCCACCGCCCCCGAGCACGAAAGCCGTCGTCATCGGGCCATTCTGGGGTAGACCCTGACGTTCGGGCCGCACCCGGGGCCCAGATGGGGCGCTTTCGTCACGGACTATCCCGCGGTGGGGGCGAGCTCGGGGTGCTCCGCGCGGATCCGGCGGGTCACCACCCGCTCGACCCAGAAGATCACCAGGGGGATCAGCCCCGCCGCCAGGACCAGGAGCGCGAAGGGCAGCGACCAGCGGGTCTGCCGCCACAACAGGAACGAGACCACGACGTAGACGATGAAGACCCAACCGTGCGCAACCCACATGATGCTGGCGTTCTCGCCGAAGCGTTGCAGGCTGGTGCCGTCGGCCGGGAGGTAGCGCAGGGGCAGGGCGACCAGGGAGCAGAAGGCGAGCAGGACGCCGACCAGGATCGCCAGGAAGCGGTACGCGGGGAAGAGCTTGGACACGGCCTCGAATGTATCCGGCCGCTCTAGCCCGGCTCCGGTGCCCCCGGCTCGGTGAGCACGTCCTCGACGAGCCAGCGCCACCACATGAACACCACGAAGGCGGCGAACACCCACCACTGCAGGGCGTAGAGCAGGTTGCGCAGCGCGGTCGACGCGCCGGCACCGGGCAGGTCGAGGGGCTGCGCAGCCCTCAGCCCGGTCATGCCGGCCGATGTCTCCCCGCCGGGTACGACGCGGCTCGTCGCGATCGCGTAGCCCCCGTAGGGGTCGTGGTGCAGCAGGGGCAGCAGCGAGGTGATGCTCAGCGCGGGAAGCACCCGGTCGTCGGGCTGGTCGTCGATCGGGCCGCGGTCGTCGGACGGCTGGAGCAGACCGACCAGGGAGGCCCGGCCGCGCGGCGGCGCCGGTACGTCGTGCGCAGAGGCCGCCCAGCCGCGGACGACGGGGAGCTCCGAGCCCGACGCGGTCAGCACCGGCGTGGCCACCCAGACGCCGGTGGCGCCGCCCTGCCGCTGCCCGGAGACCAGGAACGTCTCGCCCGGCACCCAGGCGCCCTGGACGACGACGGGGCGGCCGAGACCCACGTCGGGGTAGGCGTCGTCGGGGCCGAGCACGGAGTCGAGGGCGACCGGCGACTGCCGGGTCACCGACGACGAGTCCTGGGCCCGGTGGTCCTGCCAGACGTGGAGCTGCCAGCGGCCGAGGAGGACACAGCCCACGACCGCCACGAGCGCCAGCAGGTGGACCGGCCACGTCGGCGGTGCCGTCGCCCGCCGTACGGCGGAGGCAGGGGCGGCGGGCGGCACGCGCCAAGGCTAGTCAGGCGTTCCGCCGACTCCGGAGGACGTCGGCAGCAGCTCGGCGACCAGCGCCTCGACGCGGCGCCGGATCTCGTCGCGGATCGGCCGGACCTCCTCGATGGGGCGCCCAGCGGGGTCGTCGAGCTGCCAGTCCTCGTAGCGGATGCCGGGGAAGAAGGGGCAGGTGTCGCCGCAGCCCATGGTGACCACGACGTCGCTGGCGCGCACGTCGTCCGGGTCGAGGACCCGTGGCTGGGCCCCGGCGATGTCGATGCCCTCCTCGGCCATCGCCCGCACTGCCATCGGGTTGATCCGGTCGCCCGGCTCGGAGCCCGCGGAGAGGACCTCGATCCGGTCGCCGGCCAGGTGGCGCAGGTAGCCCGCGGCCATCTGCGAGCGGCCGGCGTTGTGGATGCAGACGAAGAGGACAGCGGGGGTGCTCATGCGGACGTGCTCCCGGAGGTCAGATCGGAGGAGGTGGGGTAGAAGCGACGGCGCGCCCACAGCGCGACGTACACGAGACCGACCAGGACGGGGACCTCGATCAGCGGACCCACGACGCCCGCGAGCGCCTCACCGGAGGTGACCCCGAAGACCCCGATCGCGACCGCGATGGCGAGCTCGAAGTTGTTGCCCGCGGCGGTGAAAGCCAGGGTGGTGGTGCGCGGGTAGGACATCTTGAGGGCGTAGCCGAGCGCGAACGAGCCGGTCCACATCAGCGCGAAGTAGGCCAGCAGCGGAAGGGCGATCCGGGCCACATCGACGGGCTGGTTGGTGATGGTGTCGCCCTGGAGGGCGAACAGGATCACGATCGTGAACAGCAGACCGTAGAGCGCGGCCGGACCGATCCGGGGCAGGAGCGTCGACTCGTACCACTCGCGACCGCGCGCACGCTCGCCGAGCGTGCGGGTCAGGAAGCCGGCGAGCAGCGGGATGCCGAGGAAGACCAGCACGGATCTCGCGATCTCCCACACCGAGACGTGCAGGCCGCCGGCGCTGTCCAGGCCGAGCCAGCCCGGCAGCAGCTCGAGGTAGAACCAGCCGAGCCCGGCGAACGCGACGATCTGGAACATCGAGTTGATCGCCACCAGGATCGCCGCCGCCTCGCGATCACCGCAGGCGAGCTCGTTCCAGATCAGCACCATGGCGATGCAGCGGGCCAGGCCGACGACGATCAGGCCGGTGCGGTACGCCGGGAGGTCGGGGAGCATCAGCCACGCCAGGGAGAACATCACGGCCGGTCCCAGCACCCAGTTGAGCACGATCGAGGTGACCAGCAGCCGCTTGTCCGCGGTGACCTGGCCGAGCTCGTCGTAGCGGACCTTGGCCAGCACGGGGTACATCATCACCAGCAGCCCGATCGCGATCGGCAGTGAGACCGAGCCGATCTCGACCTTGGACAGAGCGTCGTCGAGGCCGGGGATGACCCGGCCCAGCGCCAGCCCGGCAACCATGGCCGCGATGATCCAGACCGGCAGGAAGCGGTCGAGGGTGGACAGCCGTTGCAGGACCGCCGCGTCCTCGGGTGCCTGCGCAGTCTCGTTGACGAGGTCGCTCACGCGGGCAGACCGCCGAGCAGCGCGCCCAGGTCGGCAAGGGCCGTGGCGCGGATGCGGTAGTAGACCCAGACCCCCCGCTTGCTGCGATCGAGCAGGCCCACCTCGTGCAGCACCTTGAGGTGGTGGCTGATCGTCGGCTGCGAGAGGTCGAAGGCGTCGTTGAGGTCGCAGACGCAAGCCTCGCCGTCGGCGTGCGAGGCGATCATCGACATCAGCCGGAGGCGGACCGGGTCCGCCAGGGCCTTCAGCAGGGGTGCGATCCGCGCGGCGGCCTCCCCCGACAGCGGCTCCTGCATCAGTGGCGAGCAGCAGGCAACGGTCTCCACGGGCGTGAGCTCGAGGACCCGTCGGCGGGGTACGACGACCTGGGACTTCGACATGTGTCTATGTTGACACACGTCGATGTCTGGTTCACACTCCTGTCCATACATTGATCACTATCTATGTCTATGGAGGCACCATGTCCCGCATCCAGCTGGCCCTCAACGTCGACGACCTCGAGAAGTCGATCGCCTTCTACAGCAAGCTCTTCGGGACCGAGCCCGCCAAGGTGCGACCTGGATACGCCAACTTCGCCGTCGCCGAGCCGCCCCTCAAGCTCGTGCTGATGGAGAATCCCGGACA
>JAWWPM010000211.1:0-6771 GCA_033854915.1 Nocardioidaceae bacterium | reverse complement strand
GGCCCACCGGTCCGCCAAGGACGCGGCCCTGCACAGCATGGCCGAGGCGCTGGTCAAGCACGCGGACGACGTGCTCGAGGCCAACACCACCGACGTACGACGGGCCGAGGAGGCTGGCACGGCCGCCAACGTCGTGGACCGGCTCCGCCTGACCCGATCGCGGGTCGAGGCGATGGCCGACGGCCTGCGCGAGGTCGCCGGGCTGCCCGACCCGGTCGGTGAGGTGGTCCGGGGCGGCACCCTGGCGAACGGCCTGGAGCTTCGGCAGGTGCGTGTCCCGTTCGGGGTGGTCGCGATGATCTACGAGGCCCGGCCCAACGTCACTGCGGACGCCGCCGGGATCTGCCTCAAGTCCGGCAACGCTGTCCTGCTGCGCGGCAGCGGCAGTGCCGGCGACAGCAACGCTGCGATCGTCGCCGTCCTGCGCAACGCGATCGCCGCGGCCGGGCTGCCACCCGACGCGATCCAGCTCGTGCCGGCCGAGAGCCGCGACACCGTGACGGCACTGATGTGCGCCCGAGGACTGGTCGACGTGCTGATCCCGCGCGGCGGGGCAGGACTGATCCGCTCGGTGGTGGAGGGGTCGACGGTGCCGGTGATCGAGACCGGTGTCGGCAACTGCCACGTCTACGTCGACGCGGCCGCCGACCTCGACATGGCGCTGGCCATCGTCCTGAACTCCAAGACCGACCGCACCAGCGTCTGCAACGCCGCCGAGTCGCTCCTCGTGCACGCCGACGTGGCCGACGCGTTCCTCCCGCGGGTGGTGGCCGCGCTGCAGGGGGCCGGCGTGACCGTCCACGGCGACGCCGCGTTCGCGTCGTGCGACGGGGTGGTCGCGGCCGATGACGACGACTTCGCCCGCGAGTACCTCAGCCTCGACATCTCGGCAGCGGTGGTCCTCGGCCTGGACGCCGCGATCGACCATGTGCGGCGGTTCTCCAGCGGACACACCGAGGCGATCGTGACGGGTGACCTCGCGGCGGCTCGGCGCTTCGTGGCCGAGGTGGATGCCGCCGCGGTGCTCGTCAACGCCTCCACGCGGTTCACCGACGGCGGCGAGTTCGGGTTCGGTGCCGAGATCGGGATCAGCACCCAGAAGCTGCATGCCCGCGGCCCGATGGGGCTGCCCGAGATGACCTCGACCAAGTACGTCGTGACCGGCACCGGCCAGATCCGCTGAGCCGGGCCGGTCGGCTAGGGTTGCGCCATGACCAGCCCGCTCATCATCAACCACTGGGTCGCCGGGGGCACCGCTCTCGGCCTCCTGCTGCTCCTGCTGCTGGCCATGCTGGTCTTCGGCGCCGGGCGCGAGCACAGCTGAGCGCGGCAGCCGACGTGCCCACGACGGCCTCCGGCCGCGCCCGTCGCGTCGGGGTGATGGGTGGCACGTTCGACCCGATCCACCACGGCCACCTCGTGGCCGCCTCCGAGGTCCAGTCGTGGTTCGGGCTCGACGAGGTCGTGTTCGTGCCGACCGGCGCCCCGTGGCAGAAGTCGGACCGGGTCGTCACCGCTGCCGAGGACCGCTACCTGATGACCGTGATCGCGACCGCGTCCAACCCGCGCTTCTCGGTCTCGCGGGCCGACATCGACCGCGGTGGGCCGACGTACACCATCGACACGCTGAGCGACCTGCGCACGACGTACCCCGACGCCGAGCTCTACTTCATCACCGGCGCCGATGCGCTGGCCGAGATCTTCACGTGGCGTGACGCCGACGAGCTGTTCGCGCTGGCGCAGTTCGTGGGCTGCACGCGGCCCGGCTACACCATGGACCTCGCCACGCTGGGCAAGATCCCGGCCGACCGGGTGACGATGGTCGAGGTGCCGGCCCTGGCGATCAGCTCCACCGACTGCCGACGGCGTACGGCGCGGGGCGAGCCGGTCTGGTACCTCGTGCCCGACGGCGTCGTCCAGTACATCGCCAAGCACCGGCTCTACCCCACCGCCGACACTGACGCCCCGGCGGCACGGAGCCGGCCGGACCACCTCACAGGAAGCGATCGATGACCGCCACCGACCACGCCGTCTCCCTCGTCCACGCCGCCGCACGCGCGGCGTCCGACAAGCTGGCCCAGCACATCATGGCGTTCGACGTCAGTGACGAGCTGGCGATCACCGACGCGTTCCTGCTGGCGTCGGCGACCAACGATCGGCAGGTCAAGGCGATCGTCGACGAGATCGAGGACAAGCTCCGCGAGATCGGGGCGAAGCCGATCCGCCGCGAGGGCGAGCGCGACGGGCGCTGGGTGCTGATCGACTACGGCGACGTCGTGGTGCACGTCCAGCACGAGGAGGAGCGCCAGTTCTACGCTCTCGAGCGACTGTGGCGCGACTGCCCGCTGATCTCGCTGCCGGCCGATGTCGGCGCCGGCTCGACGGGTGCCTGAGCCCCGCACCCTGGTCCTGGTGCGGCACGGGGAGACCGACTGGAACGCCGAAGAGCGGGCCCAGGGGCACGCGGACGTCCCGCTCAACGCCGTCGGTCGGGCCCAGGCCGAGACCGTCGCCCGGGTGCTGGCCGACCTCGAGCCGGCGCGGCTGTGGTCCAGCGACCTGTCCCGCGCGATGCAGACCGCCGAGCACGTCGCGGCGGCCACCGGGCTCACGATCGAGCAGGACCCGCGCCTGCGGGAGTACGACGTAGGCCTGCGCTCCGGGCTGACGCGGCCCGACTTCGCGGCGAAGTTCCCCCGCG
Organism: Nocardioidaceae bacterium; assembly: GCA_033854915.1. Lineage (GTDB taxonomy): Bacteria > Actinomycetota > Actinomycetes > Propionibacteriales > Nocardioidaceae > Nocardioides. Next base: position 4,070 of record JAWWPM010000211.1, on the reverse strand, counting down.
AGTACGCCGCGTGGCTGGCCAACGACTCCTCCCACCTGGCGCCGGGGGAGGAGTCGAGCGCCCAGGTGCACGCGCGCGTCGTGCCGGCGCTCCGCGAGTGCCTGGCCGCCCTGTCGTGGGGCGAGACCGGGATCGTGGTGCTGCACGGCGCCTGCCTGAAGGTCGGCGTGATGGGGCTGCTGGACTGGCCGTGGGAGCTCGCCGCGTCCCTCCAGGGCCCGGAGAACTGCGGTTACTGCGTGCTGTCCGAGCACGGTGACCGCGGGCGGGTCCGGCTGACGTCGTACAACGAGAAGGCGGTGGGTGCCCGCCACGGACCCGATTTCGCAACCGACGGACCCGTTGGCTAGGATTCCGCAGGTTGCCCGGCGTACGACAGCCGGGGCGAACATGGGGCTGTGGCGCAGCTGGTAGCGCATCTGCATGGCATGCAGAGGGTCAGGGGTTCGAGTCCCCTCAGCTCCACCCAGGTGCTCGGCGAGAACCCCAGGGGTTCGAGTGCCCCACCCGCGGGCAGCTCCACCCAGAAGGGCGGCCGTCGTCAGGCGTCCGCGGCACACCGGAAACCGGTGTTGGCCGTGGCCGAGTCCGGGGTGTTGCTGGAGCGGGCGGCCACGCGGTAGCGGTTGCAGTAGGAGTCGTGGCAGAGGTACGAGCCGCCGCGCATCACCCGTTGCGTGCCGCGGTCCGGACCCGCGGGCGCGGTGGTGGGCGCCTCGGCGTAGTAGGTCGGCGAGAACCAGTCGGCACACCACTCCCAGACGTTGCCCGAGGTGCCGAACAGGCCGTACGCGTTGGGTGGGTAGGCCCGGACCGGACAGGTCGTGAGGTAGCCGTCCTCCAGGGTGTTGACCTCGGGGAAGGTGCCCTGCCAGATGTTGCAGCGCCAGCGGTCGCGCGGCACGAGCTCGTCGCCCCAGGGGTAGCGCGCGCCGTGCAGACCGCCGCGGGCGGCGTACTCCCACTCGGCCTCCGTGGGCAGGCGCTTCCCCGCCCAGCCGGCGTAGGCCTCGGCGTCGAGCCACGACACGTGGACGACCGGGTGGTTCTGCCGGTGCCGGACGTCGGAGCCGGGGCCCTCGGGCGCCCGCCACGTCGCACCTCGTACGGCGACCCACCAGGGAGTCCCGTCGACCTGGCGCAGCACGTGCGAGCGCGGCAGGTCGGGGTTGTCGCGCAGCGCCAGACCGAAGACCGCCGACACCCCGAGCTCCTCGGCGTCGGTCACCCAGCCGGTGTCCTTGGCGAAGGTCGCGAACTGGGCGTTGGTCACCTGGGTCGCGTCGACTCGGAAGTCCCGGAGCTCGACCGCGTGCACCGGGGTCTCGCCGTCGGCCGGGTAGCCCTCGTCGAAGGGGTCGCCCATGAGCAGCTCTCCGCCGGGCACCTGCACCATGCCGGACAGCTTCCGGTCGGGACGACGGACGACGGTGCGGTCACGTCCGGGCCGCGCCGCGGGCGACGGCTCGGCGAGCCCGGGGGCGCAGCAGGCGTGGTCGTCGTGCTCGCTCATGGACACCCATTGGACACTGCCGCTCCGGGTGCGTCCAACCTGGGGGGAGATAGTCTGGCGTCGTGGAAGGCAACCACGGACACAAGGTGGTCGGCGCGGTGCTGGGTCTGGCCGTCGCCGCAGGTTTCGAGCTCGAGCTGGCGTGGCTGTTCCTCGGCGGCCTCGTCCTGTTCGCCGCGTGGCTCGGCTTCATGCTGCTCGGTCCGGAGTCGTGAGATGACCGGCCCGCCCGGATGACCCGACCCGCACTGGCGGTGACCGGGTCCACCGGCGTCGTCGGCGGCCTCGTGGCCGGTCTGCTGGCCGAGCAGGGCGTCGCCCAGCGGCTCCTGGCCCGAGACCCCGCCCGCGCGCCGGTGCTCGACGGCGCCGTCACCGCCGTCTGTGCGTACGGCGACCCCGTTGCCGCGAGCGCGGCGCTCGAGGGGGTCACCACGCTGCTGATGGTCTCCGCGTCGGAGTCGGCCGACCGGCTCGACCAGCACCGCACGTTCGTCGACGCGGCGGCGGCGGCCGGCGTAGGCCACGTCGTCTACACCTCGTTCGCGGGCGCGGCGGCCGACTGCACGTTCACCCTGGGCCGCGACCACTTCGCGACCGAGCAGCACATCCGGGCCAGCGGGATGCGACACACCTTCTTGCGCGACAACTTCTACCTCGACTTCCTGCCGTTGATGGTGGGGGAGGACGGCGTGATCCGCGGGCCCGCGGGCCGGGGCCGGGTGGCCGCGGTGGCGCGGGCGGACGTGGCGCGGGTCGCCGCCGCCGTGCTCACCGACCCCGGGTCGCACCGCGACGCGACGTACACCCTGACCGGGCCCGAGGCGCTCACCCTCGACGACGCCGCCCGCACGATCCACGACGTCACCGGGCGCGAGGTCTCGTTCCACGACGAGACGGTCGAGGAGGCCTATGCGTCTCGGCGGCAGTGGGACGCTCCCCAGTGGCAGTACGACGCGTGGGTCTCGACGTACACCGCGATCAGGGAAGGCGAGGTGGAGGACGTGTTCGACGACGTCCGCGCGGTCACCGGCCGCCGACCGACCAGCCTGCGCGAGCTGCTCGGGGGGCAGGGCTGATCGTAGGTGCAGCTCCGTACCGAGAGGTGCACGACCCGGTCGCCTCAGGTGCCGGCAGGAGGGAACTCGGCCTTGGGGGACGCCAGCACGGCCTGAGCGACGTCCACGAGGCGCCGGTTGCTGGACCGGGCATGCCGGCGCATCAGCTCGAACGCCTCGTCGGGAGCCACGCCGGCGAGTGCGGACACCGCGCCCTTGGCCTGCTCGATGATGATCCGGCTGTTCAACGCCCCCTGCAGCTGCTCGGTCAGTGCCTCGGCGCGGCTGATCTTGCCCTCCTGGAGGATCGCGATGGTGGCGACGTCTGCCAGGGACTGGACGACGCGCACCTCGGAGGCGTCGAAGAGCACCCCCGACGTGCCGAACAGGTTGAGGGCGCCGATGGTGTGCTCCCGCAACCGCATCGGGAAGGCGTGGACGGACCGGTAGCCGAGCTCGAGGGCACGCGGGGCGAAGGTGGGCCACTGGGCCACAGCGCTGACCAGGTCGGCGTTGACGACCGGCTGTCCGGTGGCGAAGCAGTCCAGACAGGGACCCTCGACGTTCTGGAGCTGGTAGAGCTCGAGGTGCTCGCCGTTGGAGTTGGAGGCCGCCACGAACTGCAGATGGCCCTGTTGGTCGGTCAGCATGAGTCCCACCGCACCGGCCCCGCTGATGTCGGCGGCGTGGACGGTCAGGTTGTGCAGGAAGTCGATCACGTCGAAGTCGTCGACCAGGGTGTCGGCGACCTCGACGAAGAGGTCCGACAGCCGCTCTGTGGAGATCATCGTTCGGTGTCCTTGCTGTTGTCTGCCAGATCTCATAGTGCTCCACCCGAGGGTAGGTGGGCTCGCCCCGCTAGCACATCCACGGCCAGGTCCGCCAGCAGCTGGTCGGTGGCGAAGGCATGTGCGCGCAAACGGGCCAGGGCCTCGGGGAGGCTCACGCCCAGCTGCACCATCACCATGCCCTGGGCCTGGTAGATCGGGTCGCGCATGCTCTCGCCGTCGAGCCATGACAGCTCGGGCGGCGCTGTCCGGTCCGAGCCCGGGGCGGGCGCGTCGAGCACGAGGTCGGTGGCCAGCTCGGTCACCATCAGGCTCGTGGCGATCTCGCCGGCCGTCAACGCCCGGGGTCGCGACATGTGCAGGCTGAGGATGCCGAACCGGGCAGCCCCGACGTGCAGGGGGAAGGCGAACACCGCCCGCGAACCCGCGGCGCAGGCGGCCGGGGCGTAACCGGGCCAGCGACCGCCGGCCCGTTCGAGGTCCGGCGTCAGCACCGGGCGGGAGGTCAGGAAGGCATCCGTTCCGGGCCCCTCGCCGAGGCTGAACTCGAGCTCCTCCACCAGCCGGACCCGCTCGCTCGAGGATGCGGCGATGGCCCCCAGCTGTCCGGGGGCTGCCGCAGAGGTCGCCATCAGGCTCACCACGGCTCCCGACATCGACAACTCGTCGACCGCCATGGCGCAGAGACAGGCGAGGCCCGAGACCTCGGGC
>JAWWPM010000210.1:0-7630 GCA_033854915.1 Nocardioidaceae bacterium | reverse complement strand
GCACTCGGGAACGCGGGCCCGCGGCGGTCGGGGAAGGCGTCCGGGTAGAGCTCGGCACCCTCACCCACGACCGGCAGGTCGGTGGCCGCATCCGCGGGACGGAGCACGTCGGGCCCGTCGAGCCTGCGCCCCCTCTCGTCGTACGCCGCGAAGTAGACCTCCTTGCGCCGCGCGTCGGTGGCGACCACGAAGTCGCGGTCGACCGGCCGGCTCCCGCCCGCCGCCTCGACCGCCAGGATGTCCAGCGAGCACACGCCGTACACGGGGATCTCGAGGACGAACGCCAGCGTCCGAGCGGTCACCAGCCCGACCCGGAGACCGGTGAACGGTCCCGGCCCGATGCCGACCGCGATCGCGGTGAGGTCCTGACGGACGATGCCGGCGTCGGCCAGGACCGCCTCGATCAGGGGGGCCAGCTGCTCGCCGTGCTTCATCCGCTGCTCCGACCGTCGCTCCGCGACCACGTCGTCCCCGTCGTGCAGGGCGACGGTCACGTAGGGCGTGGCCGTGTCGAAGGCGAGGAGCACGCCCCGAGGCTATCGAGGCCGCGATGGAACACGCCGTCGGCGGGTCCAGCCCCCGGGAAATCCGGATCACCCCGGCAGCGCCCGCCAGTGCGTGGTGACCCGGCCATCCTCGACGAGGTGGAGGGCGAACGACGCCGGGGCGTCGTACCAGAGCGTGGGCGCCCGCTCGGCGTCGGCGGTGACCGTGGAGACCACGCCCCCGCCGATCAGCAGCGGGCGGCCCGCGAAGGTGGTCGCGGCCATGGTGTGCGCATGGCCGACCAGGGTGGCGACGACGTGCGGGTGACGGGCGAGCACCGCGGCGAGTGCGTCGCCGTCGCGGAGGCGGATGGGGTCCATCAGCTCCAGCGAGATGGTGGTGGGCGGGTGGTGGAGCACGACGTAGGCCGGTCGCGGGTCCTCGGCCAGACGGGCGTCGAGCCACGCCAGCTGCTCCGAGCCGAGCTCTCCGGGGTCGATCCGGACGCCGTCGACGGCGTCGATCAGCGAGTCGAGCAGTACGAAGCGCGCCCCGGCCGCGTCGACCACCGTCCGCGAGCCGATACCGAGCCCGGCCACGAACGTGGAGCGGACGTCGTGGTTGCCCGGGCACACCGCAAGCGGCCCTTCCCAGCGGTCGAGCCAGGCCCGCGCCGCGGCGTACTCCTCGGGGAGACCGTGGTCGGCGACGTCGCCGGAGACGACGAGCACATCGGGTCGGGGATCCATGGCGAGCAGGTGGTCCATGACCGCGGCGGCGCGCGCGGACGGGTCCTGAGCGTTGCCGAAGTGGGTGTCACTCACGTGCGCGATCACGGTCACGGCAGGTCCACTCCGAGCCAGCGGGTGCCGACCGGTGAGATCCGGACCCGTCTCGGGTCGCGCTCGTCGGCCTCGTCGGCGACGGCGCGCTCGATCCGGACCTCGAGCCGGTCGTCGGCCAGCCCCTCCGCCAGCCCCTCCCCCCACTCCACGACGGTGACCGCGTCGTCGAGCGACGTGTCGAGGTCGAGGTCGTCGAGCTCGGCGACCCCGCCCAGCCGGTAGGCGTCGGCGTGCACGAGCGCCGGCCCCGCGCCGAGCGACGGATGCACCCGGGCGATCACGAACGTCGGAGAGGTGACGTGGCCGCGGACGCCGAGGCCGGCACCGAGCCCCTGGGTGAGGGTGGTCTTGCCGGCCCCGAGCTCGCCGGAGAGCACCACGACGTCGCCGGCGCGCAGCACGCCGGCCAGGGCCGTGCCGAGCGCCCGCATCGCGTCGGCGTCCGGGGCGTCGTAGGTGCGCGGGGCGGGCCGCCGGAGCTCGACGTACGGCGAGCGGTGAGCGGTCTCCACGAAGCCGTGCTCGCGCCAGAAGGTGACCGTCCCCGGGAGCTCGTCGCGCGCCAGCACCGCGACCTCGTCGCAGCCGTCGACGGCGTGGGTCAGGGCCTCCGCGACCAAGGCGGTGGCGACACCGTGCTCGCGCACCTCGGGCAGCACCCCGACCCGGCGCAGCCAGAGCGTGCTGTCCTCGGGGTCGAGCACCAGCGCCCCGACGTCGGCGCCGTCGCGGGCCGCCACCAGCCCGCCGTACGCCAGGGCTGCGGCCAGGGACTCCACGGTCTCGGAGAGGGCGTCGGCGGGCGGGTCGACGGGGGGCCGGGCGGCGAAGGCGGCACGCACGATCTCCAGGACGACCGCCGCGGACTCCGGCCCCACCCGTCGTACGTCGACCGGCTCCGGCGCGGGCACGGGCTCGATCACGCGCCGTCGGCCACGTCGCCGGCCAGGGCGATCAGGCTGTCGAGCTCGGCATTGACGTCCTCGTGCCGCTCCATGATCACCATGTGCCCGGCGCCGTCGCACTCCAGGAGGTTGGAGCCGGCGATGTGGGCGTGCAGCTTGCGGCTGTGCCCGATCGAGGTGAGCTTGTCGGCGGTGCCGCAGATGATCGTGGTCGGCACGACGGAGAGCGCCTTGACCGTCTCGAACTTGTCGAGCGTGGCGAAGTTCGGGAAGAACTCCGCGACCACCTCGAACGGCGTGGCGGAGAGCATCTCGTCGACGAACTCGACGTACGACGCCGGCACGTCGTCGCCGAAGGCGAGCTCGTCGGTCGCCACCATGGCCACCGAGCGGCCGAGCCGGCGGAAGCCGTCGACCTGACGGTGGCCGCGGGCCAGCACCGAGATCAGCCGCTCGGCCAGCACTCCGCCGAGGTTGGACGGGAGGATCGGCGCGATGATCCGGTGGGGTTCGAGACCGCCCGCCGTCGTGGAGATCAGCCCCACCCCGACGATGCGGTCACCGAACAGCTCGGGGTGCTCCTCGGCGAGCGCCATGATCGTCATCCCGCCCATCGAGTGACCGATCAGCACCATCGGGCCGTCCGGGACGACGGTGTCGATGACGGTCTTGAGGTCGCGGCCGAGCTGCTCCATGGTCGCGTGCCCCTGTGGCGATCGGCCGGACCGGCCGTGCGAGCGCTGGTCGTAGAGCACAGTGCGCACCTGACCGCGATATCCGGCCCGCTGGAAGTGCCACGAGTCGAGGTTGAGGGAGTAGCCGTGGGCGAAGACGACCGTCAGCTCGGGCGCCTTGGTCGCACGGCGGCGGCCGCCGCCGTGGTAGTCGTCGACCTCCACGTGCAGGTCCACGCCGTCGTCGGCGACCACGATGATCGGCTGTGAGCGCAGCGAGCCGAACGGCGTACGGTCACCGGCGCCGCGCTTGGAGATGACGCTCCTGCGCTGGGCGACCCGGATCGCGGTGCCGGCGGCCGCGACCCCGACGGCGCCCGCGGCGACCGAGAGGACCTTGCTGGTGGCCTTCATGCGGCTCCTCCATCGACGTAGCGGCGGCGGAGTCGGCCGCCCATCCGGGTCACGATCTCGTAGTGGATGGTGCCGCAGGCGCGGGCCCAGTCGTCGGCGGTGGGTTCGCCCGCGGCGCCGGCCCCGAAGAGCACGACCTCGTCGCCGGGCAGCGCGTCGTCGTCGCCTAGCTCGACCACGAACTGGTCCATGCAGATCCGTCCCCGCACCGGCGCTCGTTTGCCACCGACCCACACCTCGGCGGTGTTGCCGGCGTGCCGCGGCACCCCGTCGCCGTACCCCAAGGGCACCAGCCCGAGCCGGGTGTCGTCGGGCGCGGTCCAGGTGTGGCCGTAGGACACGCCGGCGCCGGCCGGGATCCGCTTGCAGAGCACCAGCGGGGCGGTGACGGTCATCGCAGGCTCGAGACCGAGGTCGGGGCTGAGGCCGGGGGCCGGGTCGAGACCGTAGGACGCGATGCCGCAGCGCACGAGGTCGAAGCGGCTGCTGGGTCGCAGCACGGCACCTGCCGAGTTGGCCAGGTGCCGGACCTCGGGGCGCAGCCCGGCGCGCGCTGCTCCGTCGAGCGCGTCGCGGAACGCCGCCTCCTGCCGTGCGTTGGCGGGATGCTCGGGCTCGTCGCTGCAGGCGAAGTGCGACCAGAGTCCGGTGACCCGCCAGGTGCCGTCCGCTTCGCCCGCGCGGGCGGCGGCGACCAGGGCCGGCCAGTCCTGCGCGGTCGCGCCACCACGGGAGAGGCCGGTGTCGATCTTGAGCTGGAGGCGGGCGGGGGTGCCGGTGACTGCGGCGCGGATCTCGTCGAGCTCGGCCAGGGAGTACGCCGTCACGTCCACGCCTCGGTCGATGGCCGCGGCCCAGTCGTCACCCGGCACGGTCAGCCAGCTCAGGATCCGGCCGGTGTCGCCCGCGTCGCGGAGCAGGAGCGCCTCCTCGATGGTGGCGACGCCCAGCCAGGGGGCGCCCGCCGCTCGGGCGGCGCCGGCGGCCTCCACGATCCCGTGTCCGTAGCCGTCCGCCTTCACCACGACCATGACGTCGGCCCCGTCGGGGGTGACCAGGTCGCGCAGGCGGGCGACGTTGCGCCGGATCGCCCCCAGATCGACCACGATCTCGGGTCGACGTACCGGGTCGCGACTCATTCCCCAATCCTCCCATCCCCCTTGTCCACAGGCGCGAAGGGATAGTCCGTGACGAAATGCGCCTCTTGCGGGGTCTGGAGCATGCGGATCGTCACGGACTATCCCGGCAGGACGGGGTTGTCCACAGGGAGGGAGGGTCAGGCGAGCAGGGTGGCGATGACCCGGGGCAGGGCGGCGGCGACGTCGGGGGCGCCGAGGGGCCCGCCGGACGACGCCAGGGTCGCGGCGGCGCCGTGCAGCCAGGAACCGACCGACCCGGCGTCGTACGTCGTGAGGCCGGCCGCGAGCAGCGCACCGCAGAGCCCTCCGAGCACGTCGCCGGCGCCGGCCACCGCGAGCCACGGGGTGCCGGTGGTGGTGACCCGGACCCGTCCGTTCGGCGCGGCGATGAGCGTGTGGTGGCCCTTGAGCAGCACCGTGGCGGCGTACTCACGCGCCGCGCGACGCGCGAACCCCAGCTGGTCGGCCTCCACCTCGGCACGCTCGACCCCGAGCATCGCCGCGAGCTCGCCGGCGTGCGGGGTGAGCAGCGCAGCCGACCCGAGCGGCGCGGTCAGGTGCTGGAGCGCGTCGGCGTCCACCACCAGGGGTACGTCGTCGCGCAGCGCCGCGGACAGCGCCTCCTCGGCATCGGAGTCGCCACCGGACCCGACCACCCAGGCCTGTACGCGCCCCTCACCCACGACGATCTCGGGGTGACGGGCCCGCACCTCGTCGGCCGCGCCGCCGACGTAGCGCACCATCCCGGCCAGTCCGCAGGCCGCGCCGGACGTCGAGAGGACGCCGGCGCCCGGGTAGCGGGCCGAGCCGGCGCGGACGCCGACGACGCCACGGGTGTACTTCTGCGCGTCGCTGGCCGGGACCGGCAGCAGTGCCGCCACATCGGCGGGCTGGAGCGCGGTCACCGACGCCTCCGGTAGGTCGAGGCCGAGGTCGACGAGGTGGACCGCACCACAGGCCGACGCCGCGGGCTCGACGAGGTGGCAGACCTTGTGGGTGCCGAAGGTGACCGTCAGGTCGGCGGTCACGTGCGACCCGTCGAGGTGCCCGGTGTCGACGTCCACGCCCGACGGGACGTCGACGGCCACGATCGGCACGCCGACCACGGCCCGCAGCGCGTCGAGCGCCGGCTGCCGCAGACCCGGCCGGCCACCGATCCCCACGATCCCGTCCACCACGACGTCGGGCTTCGTCAGGCCGGCGAGGGTGACCACCCGGCCGCCGGCACGTCGTACCTCTGCGAGACCGGCCTCGTGCGCCCGCTCCGCCAGGGGCAGCACCTCGACGCTCGCCCCGCGCCGAGCCAGCCGGGCACCGGCGTAGAGAGCATCGCCTCCGTTGTCCCCCGGCCCGACCAGGAGCAGCACGTGCCGGCCGTAGGCGCCCCCCATCAGGTCGATCACGGCGTGCGCCAGCCCGGCCGCCGCTCGCTGCATCAGGGCGCCCTCGGGGAGGGTCGCCATCAACGACGCCTCGGCGGCCCGGACCTGCTCGACGGTGTGCGCGGCCCTCATGCGCCCGAATCTAACCGGGTCGAGTGCTGCAGCGGCGCACCGGGCGACCGCGCCAGCACTCGACCGGGTCAGGACTCCAGGATGACCACGGCGGAGGCGATGCCGGCGTCGTGGGAGAGCGAGAGGTGGACGTGGACGGCGCCGAGCTCGGCGGCGTGGGCGGCGACCGTTCCGCGCAGTGACAGCAGGGGTCGGCCGGTCGACTCCGAGACCACCTCGGCGTCGTGCCAGGCCAGGCCGTTGGGGGCGCCGAGCGCCTTCGCCAGCGCCTCCTTGGCGGCGAAGCGTGCGGCCAGCGAGGCGGGTGGCCGATCCGCCTCGGCGGCGGTGAACAGGCGCCCCGCGAGCCCCGGCGTACGACGCAGCGACTCCTCGAACCGCGAGATGTCCACGACGTCGATGCCGACGCCGATGATCGCCACGAGGTCTACTCGACCGTGACGGACTTGGCGAGGTTGCGCGGCTGGTCGACGTCGTGGCCGAGCAGCGTCGCGAGCTCGCAGGCGAACAGCTGGAGAGGTACGACGGCCGAGACCGGCTGGAGCAGGGTCGAGACGCGCGGCAGCTTGATCAGGATGTCGGCGTACGCCGAGACCTCGGGATCGTCGTCCTCGGCCAGCACGATGGTCCGCGCGCCGCGCGCCCGGATCTCCTGGATGGCGCTGATCATCTTGTCGTGCAGCTGGTCGCGCCCCCGCGGCGGCAGGACGCAGAACACCGGGAGCCCGGGCTCGATCAGCGCGATCGGCCCGTGCTTGAGCTCGCCCGCGGCGAACCCCTCGGCGTGGATGTAGGCGAGCTCCTTGAGCTTGAGCGCACCCTCGAGCGCGATCGGGAACCCGACGTGCCGACCCAGGAACAGCACCGACTTGGCGTCCTTCAGCTCGGCCGCGAGGTCGTACATCTCCTGGGAGTCGTCGAGGATCCGCTGCACGTGGGCCGGCATCTCGGCGAGCTCGGCGACGACGCGGGCGATCTCGTCGGCGTACGACGTGCCCTTGACCTGCGCGAGGTAGAGGCCGAGCAGGTAGGCGGCGATGATCTGGGTGATGAAGCCCTTGGTCGACGCGACCCCGATCTCGGGGCCGGCGTGGGTGTAGATCACCGCGTCGGACTCACGCGGGATCGTCGAGCCGTTGGTGTTGCAGATCGCCAGCACCTTGGACCGCTGCTGCCGCGCGTGGCGGATCGCCATCAGGGTGTCGGCGGTCTCGCCGGACTGGCTGATCGCGACCACCAGCGTCGACCGGGTCAGGATCGGGTCGCGGTAGCGGAACTCGTGGGCCAGCTCGACCTCGCACGGGACGCGGGTCCAGTGCTCGATGGCGTACTTCGCGACCATGCCGGCGTAGAACGCCGTGCCGCAGCCGATCAGGATGATCTTGTCGACGCCGCGCAGCTCGTCCTCGCTGATCCGCAGCTCGTCCAGCGTCAGCCGACCGGCTGCATCGGTACGCCCGAGCAGGGTGTCGGCCACAGCCTGGGGCTGGTCGTTGATCTCCTTGGCCATGAAGCTGGGGAAGCCGGCCTTCTCGGCCGCGGCGGCAGGACGCAGAACACCGGGAGCCCGGGCTCGATCAGCGCGATCGGCCCGTGCTTGAGCTCGCCCGCGGCGAACCCCTCGGCGTGGATGTAGGCGAGCTCCTTGAGCTT
>JAWWPM010000209.1:0-3565 GCA_033854915.1 Nocardioidaceae bacterium | reverse complement strand
CGGTCGGCCTGCTGAGCCTCCTCGCGGGTCTTGGCCAGCTGCTCGTCGATGGCTTCGAGCGCGGCCACGGCAGCCTCGTGCTCGGCGTCGAGGCCCTCCTCGCCGGCGTCGAGGCCGGCAACCCGGGTCTCGAGAGCCGTGAAGTCGTGGTGAGCACGTTCGGCGCGGGCGAGGGCGTCGGTGCGAGCGGCCTCCAGCCGGCCCTTCTCCTCCTCGGCCGCGGTTGCGCGGGTGCGGAGGGCGTTGACCTGGCCGTGCAGCCGGGCGAGCCCCTCACGACGGTCGGCGGCCGCGCGGAGAAGTCCGGCGACGCGACGCTCCTCGTGCGCGGCGGCGTCCTCGGCGGCCTTGCGGGCGGTCACGGCCTCCTCGAGCGAGGCCTGGTGCTCGGTGACGAGGGCGAGGATCTCGGCTTCCTGCTCGGCGAGCCGGTCGGCCTCGGCGTCGAGCTCGTCGGGGTCGCGCCCCTGCTCGACCTCGATCTCCTGGACGCCCGCGGCGTTGCGGACCCGCTCGGCCGCAAGGCTCTGGGTGCCGCGGAGCCGCTCGCGCAGCGCACCCAGGGACGACAGGGTCTCCTGTGCGGCCGAGAGCGCGGGCAGGTCCTCGCGCAGCGCCGCCTCCAGCGCGCCTTCCCGGTCGCGGCCCTCGGCGATCGCCTGCTCGACCTCGGCTCGCCGCGCCACGAGGACGCTCTCGTCGGCGAGCTCCTGCTCGAGCGACGTGCGGGCGGTGACGAGGTCGTCGGCCAGGATCCTGGCCTTCGCGTCGCGCACGTCGGCCTGCACCGTGGCGGCCCGACGGGCGACCTCGGCCTGTCGGCCGAGCGGCTTGAGCTGGCGACGGATCTCGCTCAGCAGGTCGCCGAGCCGGACCAGGTTGCCCTCGGTCGAGTCGAGCTTGCGGAGCGCCTTCTCCTTGCGCTGGCGGTGCTTGAGGACGCCGGCAGCCTCCTCGATGAACCCGCGGCGGTCCTCGGGGGTCGCGTGCAGGATGGTGTCGAGCTGTCCCTGGCCGACGATGACGTGCATCTCGCGGCCGATGCCGGAGTCGCTCAGCAGCTCCTGGACGTCGAGGAGCCGGCACGGGGTGCCGTTGATGGCGTACTCGGAGCCGCCACTGCGGAACATGGTCCGGCCGATCGTCACCTCGGCGTACTCGATCGGCAGGGCACCGTCGGCGTTGTCGATGGTGAGCAGCACCTCGGCGCGACCGAGCGGCGGCCGGCCCGACGTACCGGCGAAGATGACGTCCTCCATCTTGCCGCCGCGCAGGCTCTTGGCGCCCTGCTCACCCATCACCCAGGCGAGGGCGTCGACGACGTTGGACTTGCCGGAGCCGTTCGGGCCGACGATGCAGGTGATGCCCGGCTCGAGCTGCAGCGTGGTCGACGACGCGAAGGACTTGAACCCCTTGAGGGTCAGGCTCTTCAGGTACACGGGGCTCCCTCTTCCAGATCGCCCGTTGACTGGCCAGGGCGCGACAAACAGGTCGGACTGCAGGCGCAGCGGGTGCCGACGGGGGAAGTGCAGCGACGCTCACCCTACCCAGCCGCCACCCCGAACCCGGTCAGGGCGGGCCGGTGTCGGACTCGGGGCGTCAGAAGCCGGCGCGGACCAGCTCCTCGCGGATCCGGTCCAGCTGGTCGAGATAGCCGTTCATCTGGCTGCGTAGACCCGCGAACTCGGCGCGGTAGCGCTCGACGGCGTGCCGCTGCTCGGGGTTGAGCCAGGTCACCCGGCCCAGCACCAGCGGGAGCACGTGGCCCTCGAAGAGCCGGGAGACCGCCTCGGCCCGACGGAGCAGGGTTGGCGCAGTGGCGTCCGCGACGAACATGAGGCTCAGCAGGTCGCCCGGTACGGCGCTCACGCCGCTGCTGAGAAGCAGCGGGGTGAAGGTGATGGCGGAGTTGACGCTGATCGAGTCGAGGTCGCCCCAGACCGGCTCGACGCCGCTGCTACCGAGCTCCAGCCATCGACTCAGCGCGTCGTCGATCCGCTGCAGCCCCTCCTCGTTGCCGGTCCGATCCCCCTGAGAGGCATCGAGCGTCGTCCGCCAGAAGGCGAGATAGTCACGCACCCAGCCTTCGGTGGCCCGGCGCTCCCGCAGGCCTTCGAGGTAGAAGGCGAGCAACGCGGCCACGAAGACCGAGACGAAGGTCAGGACGGCATCCCCGAGAGACATGGTCGTGCTCCGTTCGTGAGGTCAGGGACGGCGGCGCAGCCGGTCGCGCAGCACCATCAGCTGTTCCCGCTCGTGCTCGGTCAGGGAGTCCATGCCGCCGGCACTGATCTTGTCGAGCAGAGCGTCGAGGGCCGCCTGGTCGCGCGAGACCGGCGGCACCTCGCGCGGCTGCCAGGGACCGGCCACCACGGTGTTGGGCCCACCCTTGGGCGCACCACGCGACCGCTTGGGCTTGCGGGCCGCCCGGGCGGGGCCGCGCAGCCGCGGCACTTGGCGCACCTCGGACAGGAGCCCGAGCGACTTGGCGACCAGGGCGGTCAGCACCAGGCCGAGGGCGAAGTTCAGCAGCAGCAGCCACTCGCGGTTGCCGACGTAGCCGAGCACGTACAGGCCCACGATCACCGCGCCGATCACCCAGCCGGGGATGTTGAAGAAGAAGCGGCGCTGGGGGTACTCGGCGATGAAGACCAGCAGCACCATCAGCTCGAGCTGGTTGATCGTGGAGAGGGTGAGCCCGCCGGACGACGTGCCGTTGGAGATCGCCGTACCTTCGACGAACAGGACCCACAGCAGCCCGAGCCCGACGGCGACCAGGCCGATGAACCACGCCATCTTCTTCCGGCCGAGGAGCCGCTCGATCTCGTTGCCGAAGTAGTAGAAGAAGAAAATCGCCAGCAGGTCGAAGAGCCCGATGCCGAAGGGGTAGGCGAGCGGCCAGGTGATGAGCTGCCAGACCTGGCCGGAGACCACGGAGTCGGGGTCGAGGGCCAGATGCGACTGCACCGGGCCGACGTTGCCCTCGAAGGCCCACTCCAGGACCGAGAGGATCGTGAGCACCAGGACGAGCACGGTCGTGCTGACCTCGATGCTGCCCAGCCGGAACCAGCCGTCCTCGGACCCGCGCCCGGGCCGGGCCATCCCCCATCGGTTGCTCACGGGCACACGCTAGCGGGCGAGGCTGCGCGGTGGGACGGCCTCACCCCTCCCACGGACGACGACGAAGGGGCCGCCCGGACGGGCGACCCCTTCGTGCTGTTCGTGCTACCGGTCAGAACGCACCGGTGCCGTTCGGCGTGCCGACACCCGTCGGACCGTCCCAGCCCGTGCGGGCCGAGCACCACTGCGTCTGGGGGCACTTCCGCTTGGAGTTGCTCCCGCTGATGATGTCGTGCAGGTTGCTCGTGTTGCCGTTGGTGTACGGCGTGACGTTGCTGTAGCCGCCGCCGGCGAGGGCGTAGACCGACGCGATGATCGGCGCCGCGGCGCTGGTACCGCCGAAGACGTTCCAACCACCCGAGCCGAAGGTCACGTACACCGCGACTCCGGTGGCCGGGTCGGCCACCGCCGACACGTCCGCGGACGCCCGGCGCGCGCAGTTCGT
>JAWWPM010000208.1:0-9730 GCA_033854915.1 Nocardioidaceae bacterium | reverse complement strand
TGACATGAGTCAGTCTATAGGGGCTGAACGGTCGTTGACTCCCCCAGCGAGGCCACCTAGCAAGCCCCGGATTGCAAAAATCTGGCAACGAAGACGGGCAGATGACACATTCTTGACCGGATTTGCCGCCCATCAGTCACAATCGGGCCATGGACTCCCGCGACGCGGACCTTTTGAAGGACATCGACCCCCTCGAGCTGGGGCAGCGTATCCGCGCGCTCCGGATCGCCAAGGGCTGGACGCAGACCGATCTGGCCGAGGGCGACATCTCGGTCGGCTACGTCTCTCGGATCGAGTCGGGACAGCGGCGGCCCAACGCCGCGGTGCTCGACGATCTCGCCGCCCGGCTGGGTGTGCCGACCGACCACCTGCTGCGTGGCGTCTCGGCTCGCGAGTTCGACGAGATCAAGCTGACCCTCGACTTCGCCGAGCTCTCCCTCGAGTCGGGCGAGTCCATCGAGGCCGAGTCCCGGGCCCGAGAGGCCCTCGAACGCGCCAGCCGTACGTCACAGGATGAGCTGGTCCTGCGAGCCCGCTACCTTCTGGCCCGGGCGCTGGAGGGACAGGGCAGCCTGGACGAAGCGATCATCGAGCTCGAGCCGCTGGTTGCGGGTAGGTCCGGCGGGCTCCTTCGCGTGAAGGCCGCGATCGCTCTCTGCCGCTGCTTCCGCGAGTCGGGCGACCTGAACAAGGCGATCGAGGTCGGCGAGCGCGTCTTGGATCAGCTCACCGGAACACCGCTGGACAGTGCCGACGAGGCCGTGCAGATGGCGGTCACCCTGGCCGCGGCGTACTACGAGCACGGCGACGCCGGCCAGGCCGTACGCACTTGTCGCAAGGCTGTGATCAAGGCCGAGACCCTGACGTCGCCGACGGCGCGCGCCTCTGCGTACTGGAACGCCAGCATGATGGAGGCATTCCAGGGCTCGGTGGCCGATGCAGTCCCGCTTGCCGAGCGCGCCCTGGCCCTGCTGTCGGAAGGTCAGGACTCGCGCAACCTGGCACGGCTGCGCACCCAGCTCGGCAGCATGCAGCTCCGGCTCGACCCGCCGGAGGTCAGCGAAGCCCAGCTCAACCTGGAGCAGGCGGCACGTGAACTGGAGTGGTCGAGCGCCGGCTCTGTCGACATTGCGCGCAACGACCTCGCCCTGGCACGCGCGCATTTCCTCGAGGGCAACACCGACAAGGCCCGCGAGATGAGTTCGTTCGTGCACCTCACCGTGCGGGAACAGGCTCCACTCATTGCCGCCGACGCGAAGTCGCTCGAGGGTCAGGCTGCCGCGCAGGCTGGTCGAGCGATCGATGCAGCGAATGCCTATCGCGAAGCAGTGCTCATCCTCACCGGCGTGGGCGCGGATCGTGAAGCTGCTCAACTCTGGTTCGAGCTGGCGAGTCTGCTCGAGGACATCGGTGACTTCGACTCCGCCCGGGATGCCTATCGCAGCGCCGCGGCTTCGGCCGGACTGCGCAGTCGGCCAACCGTCAGGATCTTGTCCGACGCTCAGTAGCACCCACACGGCTACTGACAGTCAGTAACGGCTGAGGGTCAGCAGCACCAAGCGCCGTCACGCACGCTGCTGGTGGTGTGGCTCTTGCCGGAGTCGACGGAAGACGCGGGCGAAACGCCGGCGATCCCGATCATGGCCACCAGCGTGGCGGCAAGAGCGGCGATCTTCATCTGCGTGTGACGGGCCATGACGGGTCTCCCTCGAAAGCGGTGTCGAACTGCTGGGGCTAAGCATGGGACATGCGGTGGCAAATTTGGAAGCCCATCTTTCCCACGAACCTCACCCGTACGCCCCCAGGCCACTGCGGGAATCGCCGCGAAACGGTCGATTTCACGCTGAAAACGCCCTGATCAGGCCCGAAACGGGGGTGCCCGAAGGCCCTAGGTAAAATGTGCGGCAATCTGCCGAAACGGCCTGACGGGAGCCCCGTCGGTGTAAACTTGAGTCAACATCAAGAGGCAAGCCCCCCCGTAAGCCTCTGGATGTGACCTCGCGGGCGCCACCCCCCCGGCTACCAGCGAGATCGCGCTCCGGTTCCCACCGGGCGCCTGACCCCCCGCGCGACGGCGCGGGGGGTCCTTACATTTCCACCCAGCTCGGGGCGACCCCAGCCTCCTGGTCCCACCGGCCGGGAGGCTGGGGACGTTCGCCTCTGCCGCGCGGCGTCGCCGTCGGCTGTGATGGGCCCATGGCGAGCTCCGACCGTCACCAGCCGACATTGGCGTTTCCCCTTGTATTACTGGGGATTCTCCTCATGCTGACGGGTTGCAACCTGACCGTGAGTCACTCGATGGGACCCACACACATGACGCACAGGATGGGTCGCGCGACGGTGCGCTGTTCGGCCCCGGACGACCTCTCCGGCACACTCGTGCGGGTCTCACTGATGGACATGGGCCGTCGCGGGATGATGTCTGGGCACACACGGCTGATGCTCAGGGTGTCTCCTGTGACCGCCCCGGCTGGAACTGTCACGTTTGTCGCGAGCGACCTCGGCAGCCGGCGCCACGAGCTGGTCGTGCTGCCCCTCGAAAGCAGGCAAAATTTCGGGCAACGTGCCTCCGCCGCCCGCGGGAAGGTGTTAGAACGGGGCGCCCTCGGTGAGGCCTCCCGGCCCTGCGGTGCGGGCCTTGGTTCGGGTCTGCGCCCGGGGACCACGGGCTGGGTCACGCTCGACCTGGCCCCGGGTCACTACGAGCTGATCTGCAACGAGCCGCACCATGACGAGCGCGGCATGTACGCCGAGCTGGAGGTGTCCTGAGCCCACGGCCCCTCCGGCGCACGGCGTAGGAGTCGCGCGCAGGCGCGGTCAGGCCAGCGACGTCGAGGCGGCCGCGCGGCCGGAAGTCGCACCCGACAAGCGGTAACCGATCGCTACCGACACCACGCCGAGCGCGGCCACGATCAGGATCGACCACACGCCGGCGGGCTTGGTCGGCATCAGGAACAGGATGCCGGTGGCCAGGCCGGTCTCGCCCCAGGCGCCCGCCCACACCAGTGGGTTGCGCACGGCGGCATCGACGTCGGCCGGGACCGGTCCGTCGGGCACGCCCTCGAGCATCGCGTGCAGGCGCTTGCCGTTCGGAGCGAGCACGATCCCGCCGTACGCCTCCATGACCACGAGCGTGATCACCGAGGTGAGCACCCAGCCGTCACCCCAGCTGAACTCGTCGTCGGAGAGCGCGATCAGCCAGCCACCGAGCGCGATCAGCACCAGCACCAGGATCGGGAACCACGGCTCGATCCGATGGGTCAGCCGCTCCCAGGATCGCAGGACCGCGACCGACTCGGCGCGTCGCATCTGGGTCAGTCCGGTCAGCAGCAGACCGGCGATCGCGAAGGTGAAGACCGCGACCCCGATGTGCAGGAAGAGAACGACGTCCGCGCCGTGAATGTCCATGAGAGCCCCCCAGCTCGCCGATGACCTGGTCCGACGCGGATCCTGTCAGCAGGGACGCGGGCGCGTCCAGCGACCTCGCCGGGCTCGGTGGGTAAAGAAAGCCCTCAACCGAGCCTGGACGAGGCGTGCAGCAGCCCCTCCCGGCGGGCCACAGCCACCGACCACAGGACCGTCACGGCGACGGTGCACAACGTGAGGGTGATGATCACGGCGCTCTTGACCACGACGTAGTCGACCGTCGGCAGGGACAAGAGGAGAGCGAGGGTGACGCTGCCCTTGAGGATGATCACCAGTCCCCACATCAGGGTGAGGCGGCGGAACAGGTGGCGCACCCCGGGGCGCGCAGCCAGGCCTGCGTCGAGGGGGTAGAAGTCCGGCGCCAGTCGGGCGACCAGCGGCTGGGTCGACCACAACGAACCGAGGAAGGTCGTGGCGACCGCGGCGTCGATGAACACCGGCTGGATGAAGTAAACGAACGTGTTGCCCGTGACCAGCAGGAAGGTGGTCTTGGCCGACATCAGGCCCAGGGTCAGCAAGAGCAAACCGGACACCGGACGTCCGGTCGCCCAGCGCCAGCACGTCGCCCCGGCCACCCACGACAGCGCGACCAGCACCGCCGTGATCAGGTTGAAGACCACCATGGTCGAGGCGAAGAGCACAGCCGGCGCAACCACGGCCGTCGCGACGGTGATCGCGACCCGGGTGATGATGGCGCACAGCTGCGGATGCGCGTGCGGATGTGCCGTTGCCTCGAACGGCGCCACCGCGACGGTGGCTTCCTGCAGTGTCGTCATCTCGGTCCGCCCACGGCTGGGGCAGCCGAAGTCATTTGTCCACCGAAAACCACGAATCCGGGGGGTCAACGTGCGGAAGTGTTCGGCTCTGTCAGAGTAGCCGCGCTTCCTGTGGGCGTCGGTGGAACAAGCAAATACGGGTCTTCGGACCCGGAGAAAACGTCGGTGGAGCTGCCCGTCGGTGGAGTGCTCGAACCCCTCGGGTGCACGCGCACTCTGGTGGAGCTGAGGGGACTCGAACCCCTGACCCCCTCATTGCGAACGAGGTGCGCTACCAGCTGCGCCACAGCCCCTTGCCTGACACTGCGTCCGACGACGCGAAGCGAAAGGCTAGCACCGGGGTACGGCGCCTTCCGAATCGACTCAGACGAGGACCTTCTCGACCTCTTCGAGGGCCTGGCGGGCGTAGCCGCGCCACAGCCGGGCGAAGACCGGCAGGGCGTAGCCCGCGACCGACGAGGCCGGGTACAGGGTCCAGGTCCAGGTGATCCGGGTGCCGGTACCGGCTTGCTGGAAGGTCCACTCACCGTCCAGTGAGGAGATGAGCGCCTTGAACGGGCCCGCCAGCTCGGTGATGTGGTAGCCGAAGACCGTCGGTCGCTCCACAGTGGTCAGCCGTTCGCTCATGGAGCCGCCGTCGGAGAGCATGATCCGGCGCGACTGCCCGACCGTGCCCCACACGTCACCGGTCTGGTCGCGCACCTCGCGGATCGGCGGGATCGGGCCGTACCTGCGGGAGAACAGCCGCGGCAGCGGCTCGGTGAGGACGACGTCGAAGGTGCGCTCGAGGGGCGCGGGGACGCTGCGGGACGCGGAGACGCGGTAGCCGGTCATGCGGTGAGCCTACGACCGGTGCGACTGGTGCAGGGTCAGGAGTTCACGGCCCGCTCGCCCGGGCCGTCCTTGCGGCTCGTACGACGGCGTACGCGCTCGGCAGCCTCGGCCTCGCGGGCCAGGGCGCTGTCGGACTCGCTGCGCCCGGAGGTCCAGACCCCGGTCGAGTCGAGGTCGATGGTACGGACGCTGCGGCGGGCCGCGGGCTTGGAGACGTAGGTCGGGAGCGTGGTCGGCACGGGGTCCCAGAGCGTCGGGTCACGCGGCACGTCCGCGGTGACCGCCGGCGACGACGACGTGGTCTCGGCCGGGGTGGGCTCGCGGGTGTCGGCGGGCAGCGGCTCGGGAGACTCGACCAGCACGGCCGGGGTCCAGGCGCGCTCCTGCCTCACCATGAGGCGGCACGCAACGAGCCATGCCACGAGCAGCGCGGCCGGGATCGCGGCGTACGTCCAGGACAGCCGACCGGCCGCAGCCACGGCGACGACGCCGACCAGGAGCACGAGCAGGAAAGTGAGCACGCGCCGGCGCCGGCGGGTGGCCAGGGAAGTCGCGAGACGACGGGCCGCGAACACCTCGTCGGGGTCGGGCGAGGCTGCGGTCGGCTTGGTGCTGACGACCGCGGACGTCGCGGCGCGGGCGGGCGACACCACCAGTCGGGCCACCCGGGAGCTGACCGGCTCGCGGCGGGCCAGCACTCGCATGCTCTGCGAGAAACGGTCGATCGATCGGCCCCGGACGACGTCGTCGTGGTGGCGGAGCGCCTTGGGGATCAGGTAGGAGGCCCAGGCGATGGCGAGGGCCACGAAGATCAGTCCGCTCAGGTCCACGGCCCGACACTAGGTTCCCGCCCACGACCCGCCGGGGATGTCAACAGGTGTGTCGCGAAATCACTCGTGTGACGGAAGGGAAAGACGAGCCAGCATCCCTTCGGGGCACTCCTCGACGGTGATCGCGAAGATCCGGTGGTCCCGCCAGGCCCCGTCGATGTGCAAGAACCTGGGCGCGTAGCCGATCTCGCGGATCCCGAGCTTCTCCATGACCCGCAGGGAGTTGGAGTTCTCCGGGCGGATGCAGACCTCGAGCCGGTGCAGGCCGGCGGAGCGGAAACAGTGGTCGATGACCAGGGCGACCGAGGTCGGCATCACCCCGCGGCCGGCGACGTCACGGTCGAGCCAGTAGCCGATCGAGCCGAACTGGGCCGAGCCGCGCTGGATGTTGTTGACCGTGACCTGGCCCACGAAGCGTCCGTCGACGTCGATCGCGAACGGCATCCCGTGACCCTGCCGCGCATGCCGGTTGAGCCGCGCGACCAGGGTGCGGAACGTCGCCGGCCGCTCGGTGCCCCCCGGCGGCAGCGTCGCGTCCCACGGCTGGAGCCACGCCGCGTTGCGACGGCGTACGGCGCGCCAGGCGCGGGCGTCGCGATAGGCCAGCGGCCGGAGTGTGACCGGCCCGTACTGCAGCGTCGCCGGCCAACCGGCGCTCATGCGGGGCCGGTCAATGGTCGCTCCCGACGATCTGCTCGACGGCGTGCACCAGCAGCGGCTCCAGCACTGCCATCGCGTCCTTCACCCCGCCTCGAGAGCCCGGCAGGTTGACCACCAGGCACGAACCGCGGACCCCGGCCAGGCCACGCGACAGGGACGCCGTCGGCACGCCCTGGCTCACGCCGTACCCCCGGATCGCCTCGGCGATGCCGGGGATCTCGCGGTCCAGGAGCGGGCGGGTGACCTCGGGGGTCAGGTCGGTCGGGGTCAGCCCGGTGCCGCCGGTGGTGAGCACGACGCGGGCTCCGCCGTCGGCCGCCGCGGCGATCGCCGCACCGACGGGGTCGCCGTCGGGCACCACCGTCGGCGCCTCGCAGGAGAAGGCGAGCGAGGTCAGGAACTCCACCAGCAGTGGCCCCGTGGCGTCGTCGTACACCCCCGCGGCGGCCCGGTTGGAGGCCACCACGACGGCGGCGCGCATGCTCATCTCTTGAAGTCTCCGGACTTGCCGCCGGTCTTGGTCAGCACCCGGACGTCGGTGATCGAGGCGCGCTTGTCGACCGCCTTCACCATGTCGATCACGGTCAGGCCGGCCACCGCGACGGCGGTGAGCGCCTCCATCTCGACGCCGGTGCGGTCGGTCGTGCGCACGGTGGCGACCACCTCGACCGCGTCGTCGGTGACCTCGAGGTCGACGGTGACGCTGGAGATCGCGAGCGGGTGGCAGAGCGGGATCAGTGAGGGGGTCTGCTTGGCACCCATGATCCCGGCCAGCCGGGCCACGGCCAGGGTGTCACCCTTGGGTACGCCGGCCCCGCGCAGCAGGGCGACCACGTCGGCGGAGACCAGCACCCGACCCGCCGCGACGGCCTCGCGGGCGGTCACCTCCTTGCCCGAGACGTCGACCATCCGGGCGGAGCCGGACTCGTCCACGTGGGTGAGGTGGTCCATTCAGAACTCCTCGTCTAGGGGCAGCACGGTCACTGTCTCACCGGCGGCGACCGACGTCACGGACTCCGGCACCACGATCAGCGCGTCGGAGTCGGCGAGGTCGCCGATCATGTGCGAGCCCTGCGGACCGACCGGCGTCACCGCGAGCCGGCCGTCCACCACGGACAGGGTGCCGCGGGCGAACTGGCGTCGGCCCTCGGGGGAGCGGAGAGCATGGGTGAGCTGGGCGTCGGCCGACGGGCGGACGTAGGGCGTGCGGCCCATCAGCCGGCGGATGGCCGGGAGCACGAACTGCTCGAAGGAGATGTAGGACGAGACCGGGTTGCCGGGCAGGGTGATGATCGGTGTCTCGTCCTCTCCGACGAGTCCGAACCCCTGCGGCTTGCCCGGCTGCATCGCCACCCCGCCGAACCAGACAGTGCCCAGCGGAGCCAGCGCCGCCTTCACCACGTCGTAGTCCCCCATCGAGACGCCGCCGCTGGTGACCACCAGGTCGGCCCGCACCAGCTGGTCGCCCAGCGCGTCGGTGAACGCGCGCGGCTCATCGGAGACGATCCCGACCCGGTAGGCGATGCCCCCGGCCTGCCGGACCGCGGCCGCGAGCAGGAAGGAGTTGCCGTCGTAGATCGAGTCGTGCCCCAGGGCGGTGCCGGGCTCGCGGAGCTCCGAGCCGGTCGAGATGATCACCACCCGCGGCCGCGGGCGGGAGCGCACCGACGGCCGGCCGACGGCGGCCAGCAGCCCGAGCTGGCGCGGCCCGAGGACGGTGCCCTCGGCCACGATCAGGTCGCCGATGGAGACGTCCTCGCCCCGGGGCCGGACGTGCTGGCCGAGCTCGGGCGCGCGCGAGATCACGACCTGGGCGACCCCGTGGTCGGTCCACTCGTAGGGCACGATCGAGTCGGCTCCGGCGGGCACCGGCGCACCGGTCATGATCTTGACCGCCGTGCCCGGCGACATCGCCAGCAGCCCGGCCTGTCCGGCGCCGATCTCACCGACCACCGGCAGGTGGACCGGCGACTCGGCCGTCGCACCGGCCACGTCGGCGTGGCACACGGCGTAGCCGTCCATGCCGGAGTTGTCGAAGCCCGGCAGCGGCACCTGGGCGTGCACGTCCTCGGCGGCCGAGAGGCCGAACGCCTCCATCAGGGGCTGGTCGAAGGCCGGCAGCGGCTCGATCGCGGCCAGGATGCGGGCGCGATGGTCCTCGACGGTGACGAGCTGAGGGACGAGCGGGTCAGTCATGCTCCAAGACGCTACCGGGCGGGATGCGTTCGGCCGCGGCGGTCTCCAGGGCGACGTCACCGATGACCTTGACCTTGGTGCCGAACGTCCAGTCGCCGCCCACCTTCAGCGAGGTGGCCTCGCGTAGCGACGGCGCACCCTCGGGGAAGCGGCGCTCGAAGTCGGGCACCAGCTGGTAGAACTCCGGGTCGAGGTCGATGAACGGCACCTCGTCGACCGTGGGCGTCAGCACGAAGTCTGAGCCCACGTCGTACACGTCGGAGCGCACCACCAGCAGGTCGTTGGTGGTCTTGACCGGCACGAAGCGGTCGCGGCCCACCTCGATCGTCTGGGCGCCCTCGAACACCTCGATCGCGGCCCCCATCGCGGTCTCGATCTGGATGACCTCCGGGGTGCTGGGGTCACCGGGATCGACGTTCTTCACGTTGCGGATCATCGGCAGCCCGAGCACGCCCTTGCGGGAGTCGAGGGTCTCCGACATCGCCCGCAGGTCGAACCACAGGTTGTTGGTGGAGCAGAAGCGGTGGCGTTCGAGATCGGCCAGCGCGGCGGCGTCCTCCTTGGTGGTCTGCGCCGACTCGCGCAGCACGATCCGGCCGTCGGCCTTGCGGCGCGCGAAGTGGCCGCCCTTGCGGTCGGAAGCGGTACGGCGTACGGCCTCGATCGCGAACGGCGCACCGGACGCCGCGAACCAGCCGGCGGCCCGCGGGTCGACGACGGCGCCGAGGTTGTCGGAGTTGGAGACGAAGACGTAGCGGAAGCCCTGCGCGATCAGCTGGTCGAGGAGGCCGCTGCCGCGCAGCGCGGTGTAGACGTCGCCGTGCCCGGGAGGGCACCACTCGAGGTCCGGGTCCTTGGGGTACGCCGCCGGCGCCAGGTCCTTGAGCAGGAGCTTCGGCTCCTTGTTCTGCAGGAACTCCAGCGGCAGGCCCTCGACCGGCAGGTCGGTGTAGCGGCCGAGCGCGGCCATGGTGTCGGCGGAGGTGCGGAAGCTGTTCATGAAGATCA
>JAWWPM010000207.1:0-3214 GCA_033854915.1 Nocardioidaceae bacterium | reverse complement strand
GATCTCCCACGTGCCCGACCAGCCGAGCGGGAAGACCGCGACGTCGCCGGCGGCGATCTCGGTCGGCTCTCCGCCGTCGGGGGTGACCGTCATCCGGCCGGCCACGAGATGGATGACCTCGTGCGTCACCAGCTTCCAGTGCGACGGACCCGCCGAGCACTCCCAGATCCCGGCGGAGGCGTCACCGTCCTCCCAGAGGCTCACCCCGGAGGTGGTCATCGGCGCACCCGTCGCCTCCTCCAGCGGCCCCCAGTCCTCGAGCTCTGCGGTGGTCGCTCCGGAGAGGTACGGCGTGAGGCTGATCGCGTCGGTCATGCCCCTGACGCTACCCCAACTGAACGTTCAGTCAAGACGAGGTCCTGCCGCCCAGACCGGATACTCCGAGACGTTCTTGTCGGTCCGGTGGCCGCTTACCGACAAGATCGTCTCGGACTATCCCGGGAGGTGGTGGTCCTCGGCGATCATCGCCGCGGCGCGCTCGCCGATCATGATCGTGGCGGCGTTGGTGTTGCCGCTGACCACGGTCGGCATCACGCTGGCGTCGGCGACCCGCAGTCCGGCCACCCCGAGCACGCGGAGCTCGGCGTCGACGACGCTGCCCATCCGGCACGTCGAGGTCTCGTGGTAGACCGTCAGCGCGTAGTGGCGAGCGAGGTCCTCGAGCAGCGCGTCGCTCGGCGCCTCGCCGGCGGTGTGGGCGTGCGCCTCGGCCAGGGCCGGCGGCACGAGCAGCGGACCCAACCCGTCGCCCGGCCAGTGGTCCACGATCTCCAGAGCGCGACGCATCACCGCGACCATGACCGTGACGTCGTGGGGGTCGGCGAAGTAGTTGAGGTCGATCCGCGGCGCGTCGGCGACGTCGGCAGTGGTCAGGCAGACCTCGCCCTCCGAGTGCGGCTGCACCGGGTTGGGCAGCACCACGATGGACTCCGCCATCGGGGAGAGGGCGGCGTCCGGGTCCTCGAAGAAGTCGCCAGGGTCGACCCGGAACAGGTGCCGCCAGATGTCGGGGGTGTAGCCGCAGGCCAGCAGCCCGATCTGGGCGTCGTGGGTGTGCAGGTCGCCGAGGCCCGTGGAGAAGAAGGCGACGGCGTCGTAGAACGACGACGACGCGAGCCCCTTCCCGGTCGTGGCCCACTCCATCACCCGGCGCTCCGCCTCGGCCTTGAGCCCGGCCAGCTCGGGCGGCAGCCCGGCGTCGTCGGCCGGGTCGGCGGGCAGCGGTCCGGCTGGGGCCCGCAACGCGTCGGGCCCGAGCGAGATCGCGATCTCGGTCATGGTCAGGGCGACTCCGGGCGCCGGGAAGACCAGCGGCACGTGCAGGTGGTCCTTGAGGTGCTTGCCCACGTGGGGGTTGTCCAGCAGGCACTCCACCCCCACGGCGGCGAGCTCGTCGCGCGGTCCGATGCCGGACAGGAGCAGGAGCTGCGGCGATCCGATCGCCCCTGCGCTGACCACGACCTCGCGGTCGGCACGGAGGTCCGTCGTACGACCGTCCGCGTCGCGGTAGCGCACGCCGGTGGCCCGCAGACCGGCCCCGTCGGTCTCGAGCAGGACCCGCTCGACCTGCGCGTGGGTGATCACCGTCAGGTTGGGTCGCTCGAGGGCCGGCTCCAGGAACGCGTGGAACGTCGAGGAGCGCTTGCCGTCGCGGGTCGTGGTCTGGAACAGCGAGGCGCAGCCGACCGGCCCGCCGCGGTCGCGGCCGTTGTAGTCGCCCATCGGGATGCCGGCCGCCTCGGCCGCCGCCACGAACTGCTCGGCCGCGACGGTCCTGGGCGAGCGGACGGAGACGCCGAGCGGCCCACCGGTGCCGTGCACGTCGTCCTCGATGACCACACCGTCGGGCGGGTCGGGAGGCGCGAGGTCCTCGCTCATCGCGAAGTAGGGCAGTACGTCGTCGTACGACCAGCCCTTGGCGCCGTCGGCGGCCCAGCCGTCGAAGTCACCGGGGTGGCCGCGCACGTAGGCCATGTAGTTCAGACCGGAGGAGCCGCCGAGCATCTTGCCGCGCGGCACCATCATCCGGCCGTCGGTCAGCCCCTTGCCCGCGCCGCCCGGGTCGCCGGTGAACATCCAGTCGACCGCGGGGTCGAGCTGGAGCGCGGCCACGGCGGCCGGCATCGCCTCGTGCGGCGGCGGGGTACCGCCGGCCTCGACCAGGGCAACCCGCACCGAGGGATCCTCGGAGAGGCGGGCGGCGATCACGGCCCCCGCGGAGCCGCCTCCGACCACGATCACGTCGTAGGAGCTGGGCTGGTCGGCTGCCTCGGTCATCGACGGCACCTCTCTGGCGGCACGGGCGGGTCGGCCCGTCTGTGATGTCTACCACCGGGCGAGCCGGCGCGATAGCGCTCGGTCGTCGATGTTTCCGGTCTGCGAGTGACCCGTCTCAGACCTGCGCCTTGCCGACCGTCAGGAGGACCACGGAGTCCTCGACGGCTTCGAGGCGATGGCGCGAGTCGGGGACGGTGATCAGGTCGCCCGGCGACCCGTTCCACCGGTCCTCCCCCGCGACCAGCGTCACCCGACCCTGGAGCACGTGGACCGTGGCCTCTCCCGGGTTCTCGTGCTCGTCCAGGTCGATGCCGGCTCGCAGGGCGATCAGGGTCTGCCGCAGGACATGCTCATGGCCGCCATAGACGGTGTGTGCGCTGCGCCCGCTGGACGCCGTCCGGGCCGCCTCCAGGTGATGGCGGGCCAGCGCGGTCAGTGACTCCTTCTGCATGGGCTCTCCTCGGTGTGGGTTGGCGCGGAAGGCACCGGCTGGTCGAGCAGGAAGCGGGGTTGCGCGGCTTGGGTCTCGTCGACGAGGACCGTGTGCTCGTCCATCGGCTCGCCGACGGCCTCGACCCCACGGCAGCCGCAGCGGTCACACACGCCGGTCGCCCGCGCGGTCCCAGCCGCGGCGCGGGCGGTGGCTGCCGAGCTGGGCGTCGTCGCGGCTGCGGTAGACGATGTAGGGCCGCGTCAGGTAGCCCAGCGGCGCGCTGAAGACGTGGACCAGGCGGGTGAACGGCCACAGGGCGAACAGTCCCATCGCGACCAGCCCGTGCACCTGGAAGCTCCACGGCGCCTGCGCCATCAGGTCCGGGTGGAGGTCGAAGCGGAAGATGCCGCGGAACCAGATCGAGACGCCCTCGCGGTAGTCGTAGTGACCGAAGATGTTGGCCGCGACCGTGTTGTAGAGGCCGAGCAGGATCACGGTGGCGAG
>JAWWPM010000206.1:0-3720 GCA_033854915.1 Nocardioidaceae bacterium | reverse complement strand
TAGTTGCGCAGCGACTTGCTCATCTTCTGGCCGTCGGACCCCAGCACGATGCCGTGGCTCAGGCAGGTCTCGAACGCCGGCCGCTCGAAGATCGCCGATGCCAGCACGTGCATCGTGTAGAACCAGCCGCGCGTCTGGCCGATGTACTCGACGATGAAGTCGCCCGGGAAGTGCCCGCCGCGGCGACCGCCGTCGACAGATGGGACGCCGTCGAACCACTCGGCGTTCTCGTAGGGGTAGTGCACCTGGGCGAAGCTCATGGACCCGGACTCGAACCAGCAGTCCATGACGTCGGTGACCCGGCGCATGGTCGACTCCCCGCTGGGGTCGTCGGGGTTGGGCCGGGTGAGGTCGTCGATGAACGGCCGGTGGAGGTCGCCGGGGCGCACACCGAAGTCGCGCTCGAGCTCGTCGAGCGAGCCGTAGACGTCGATCCGCGGGTACGCCGGGTTGTCGCTCTTCCAGACCGGGATCGGGCTGCCCCAGAAGCGGTTGCGCGAGATCGACCAGTCGCGGGTGTTCTCCAGCCACTTGCCGAACTGGCCGTCCTTGATGTGCTCGGGCACCCACCTGATCTGCTGGTTGAGATCGAGCATCCGGTCGCGGATCTTGGTGGTCGACACGAACCACGACGAGACCGCCATGTAGATCAGTGGCTCGCGGCAACGCCAGCAGTGCGGGTAGGAGTGCTCGTAGGACTCACGGCGCAGCAGGACGGTGCCGGACGTGACCGAGCCGGTCTCCCCCTCGCCCCGGGTCATGGCCTTGAGGTGGTCGATGATCGCGAGGTTGGCGTCGAAGACGTGCAGGCCCTCGTAGTCGGTGATCGGGTAGGTGAACGTGCCGTTCTTGGCCACCGCCACGATCAGCTCGATCCCCTCGCGGTCGGTGACCGTCTTGTCCTCCTCACCGAAGGCACCCGCGCTGTGCACGAGCCCGGTGCCGTCCTCAGTGGTGACGAAGTCCGCCTCGACCACGCGGTGGCTGTGAGGGTGCCCCTCGAAGTAGCTGAACGGCGGCGTGTAGCTGCGGCCCAGGAGGTCACGCCCGGTCAGTCGCCGGACCACCTGGGCTTCCACCGAGTCGCTGGACACGTTCGTCAGCTCGCGGGAGTACGACGCCAGCCGGGCCGCGCCGACGACGTAGCGCTCGGTGGTGCCGGTGACGTCGGACTCCACCACGACGTACTCGATGTCGGGGCCGACCATGATCAGCAGGTTGGACGGCAGCGTCCACGGCGTGGTCGTCCAGACCAGCGCGATCGCGCCGGCCAGGTCGTCGTCGCCACCGAGGCGGCAGCCGACGGTGACCGCGGGGTCCCGCACCATCTGGTAGACGTCCTCGTCCATCCGCAGCTCGTGGTTGGACAGCGGGGTCTCGTCGTTCCAGCAGTAGGGCAACACGCGGAAGCCCTCGTAGGCGAGGCCCTTCTGGTGGAGCTGCTGGAAGGCCCACATGACCGACTCCATGTAGTCGAGGTCGAGGGTCTTGTAGTCGTGGTCGAAGTCGACCCACCGCGCCTGCCGGGTGACGTACTCGCGCCACTCGTCGGTGTACTCGAAGACCGACTTGCGGCACTCGGCGTTGAAGGCCTCGATCCCCATCTCGAGGATCTCGTCGGTGGTCTTGATGCCGAGCTGGCGCATCGCCTCGAGCTCGGCGGGCAGTCCGTGGGTGTCCCAGCCGAAGCGGCGCTCGACCCGGCGGCCACGCATGGTCTGGTAGCGCGGGATCAGGTCCTTGACGTAGCCGGTGAGCAGGTGACCGTAGTGCGGCAGGCCGTTGGCGAACGGCGGCCCGTCGTAGAAGACGAACTCGTTGTCGCCGTCGGTGCCGGCGTCCCGCTGCTCCACGCTGGCCCGGAAGGTGTCGTCGGCGGCCCAGTAGGCCAGCACCCGCTCCTCGATCTGCGGGAAACGAGGGGCGGAGGGCACGCCGGCGTCGCTGGGCTGGTGCGGGGCGCTGTCGGTGGAGACCCGGGGGTAGGTCATGGTGCGGCTCCTGCGGTAGGTCCTCGGTCGGAACGAGGACGACCCCTCGCGGGACCGCGGTACCACCTCGCTTGCGTTCGGTGGTCTCGACTCCGCTCGACCACCGAGCACCGCTCGTTGCGGGCTGTGACGGGCCCACCCGCCCGGTTCTAGTGAGCGGCCCTTCAGTGGTCGAGCGAAGTCGAGACCACGTCGGAGACGCCGTTCTTCCGGAGGCTCGCCGCTGATGACGGCTCGAACGCCTGTGCGCCCAGCGTACGGCGCGCCGGCGCGGACCGGCCACCGGGTTCCACCGGCGCAGGGAGGTCGACCGAACAAACCCGGCAGTCTCAGCATCTGTTCACATGTGACTCATGCGCACCTCACCTCCCCGCGGGACGCTCGTACCGTGACCGAGGCCCCCGAACGGCAGCTGCCGGCGGGCGCGCGCGCAGGCGTCCTCGAACCTCCGCAACCGACGCCCACACCGCCTCCGACGGGCTTCGTCGACCGGCCCCTGTGGTCGCGAACACGCTCGGGCCGGTTGCGCGGCCTCATCGACCCCGTCGTGGTGGGCCTGGTCTCGCTCGTCGTCTACGCCCTGCACGGCTTCAACGGCAACCTGGGCCACGACCTGGCGGTGTTCACCTACGGCGGGGAGCACGTGGCCGCGGGGGTGCCGCCGTACGCCGGGATCTTCAACTCGGTGGGTCCGCTCGCGGACGCCGTCCCGGGTGCCGCCGTCTGGCTGGGCCATCTCGTCGAGGTGGGACCGGTGCTCTCCATCCGGGTCTGCTTCACGCTGCTGTCCGCGCTGTGCTGCGCCCTGCTCTGCGTCCTGGCCCGCGACACGTTCGGCTCCCGGGCCGCCGGGCTCCTCGCGCCCGCGGTCTTCCTGACCTTCGAGCGGTTCCTCGAGCTCGCTTCCGACGGCCCGCGTGAGAAGACCACGATGGTGGTCTTCCTGCTCGTGACGCTGATCCTGGCCGGCCGCCGGCGCTGGCTGGCCGCCGGCGTCTTCACCGCGCTCGCCACCCTCACCTGGCAACCGGTGTTCCTGGTCGCCGTCGTCGCGGTGGCCGTCGGCATCGCGACCACGAGGAAGAACCGGCCCGGCTCGTTCGTGCGCTTCCTGGTCGGCGGGGCGATCCCCAGCGCCCTCACGGTGCTCTGGTTCGTGCTGGCACACGCGCTCCGGGTGGCCTGGAACGGCTTCTACGTCGTGAACGTCAGCTACACCCAGCAGCCGTCGGCCCTCTCCCAGCCCGGACTGGTCTGGTCGAAGCTCTGGCCCGACTACCACGTGACCTTGTTCATCGCCGTCGTCGGCCTCGTGGCGCTGCTGGTGCTCTCGGTGCGCGCCCTCCCGTTCGTACGACGTTCGGCCGGCGTCGTCTCACCGGTCCCGGCCCGCCTGGTGGCGCTGGGCGCCGGCTGTCTCGTGGGCAGCGCGTGGACCATCGCGGTCATCAACGGCGGCCCCGACCTCTTCGAGCTCCTCCCGTTCGCGGCCCTCGGGATCGCCGGGGCGACCGTGCTCGGGGTCGCACACCTGCCGCGGAGGTCGGGCACGGCGGCCGTCGCGCTGGTCGTGTGCACCGGAGTCGTCGGGGCGACCGTGGAGTCGATCGCGACCCGGGACAACACGCTCGGCCTGCTCCGCGCCGACGTCTCCGCGGTGCTCGGCACGCAGCCTTCCGATGCCACGATCTTCGCCATGGACGCACCCGAGGTGCTGGCGATCGCGCAG
>JAWWPM010000205.1:0-5707 GCA_033854915.1 Nocardioidaceae bacterium | reverse complement strand
CCGATCCACGCGGGAGGGCTGCGTTACCACGGGATGAGCCCGCTGATCAGCCACTTGTATGCGACCGGGGAGCTCGAGGCGATCGCGAAGAAGCAGTCGGAGTGCTTCGCGGCGGGCGTGTTCTTCGCCCGGACCGAGGGGATCCTTCCGGCGCCCGAGCCGACCCACGCCCTGGCCGCGGCGATCGAGGAGGCGCACCGCTGCACCGAGACCGGTGAGGAGAAGGTGATCCTGACCGCGCTGTGCGGGCACGGCCACCTCGACCTCGGGGCGTACGACGCCTACCTGCGCGGCGAGATCACCGACCACAGCTGGGACGACGCCGACCTCCAGGCGGCGGTGGCGGCGGCGCTGGAGAAGCTCCCGTCCCTGGCCTGACCGGAGGGCTCCCGGCCCTTTGGCAGGATGGCGGCCATGGCGAAACCTCGGCTGCCGTATCTCCTCGTCCCGACCGCCCTCGCGCTCGCACTGACCGGCTGCGGGTCAGGCGACTCCGGCCCCAAGCCGGACGCGACCGCGTCGGCCCTCGCGGACGGCCTCGCGTCGGGGGACCTGTCGAAGGTCGTGTTCTCCGGTACGACGCCCGCTGAGGTGCAGAAGCAGTACGCCGACGCGGTCTCCGGGCTCGGCGGGACGAAGCCCACGGTGACCGTCGACAGCATCGCGGGGAGCGGCACCTCGAAGGCCACGGCCACCCTCACGTGGAGCTGGCCCCTCGGGAGCGGCTGGAGCTACACGACCGAGGCGCCGCTGCAGACCACCCAGGACGGCAGCCAG
Source organism: Nocardioidaceae bacterium (assembly GCA_033854915.1). Taxonomy (GTDB): domain Bacteria; phylum Actinomycetota; class Actinomycetes; order Propionibacteriales; family Nocardioidaceae; genus Nocardioides. The sequence goes on along the minus strand of JAWWPM010000205.1, from coordinate 4,930 downwards.
TGGCAGGTCGCCTGGCAGCCGGACCTGATCGAGCCGTCGTTGCAGGAGGCCGAGACGCTCGACGCGACCACGGTCGAGGCGAAGCGCGGCGACATCCTCGGCCCGGGCGGGGTCGGCCTGGTCACCGAGCGGCCCGTGGTCCGCTTCGGCGTCGACCGCACCAAGGTGGGCGCCACCGCGGCCCTCGACTCCGCGCGGCGGCTGGCGCAGCTGCTCGGCATCGACGTGGCGTCGTACGTCAAGCAGGTCAGGGCCTCCGGCCCGAAGGCCTTCATCCAGGCCATCGTCTACCGCCAGGAGGACGTGCCGGCCGCTGTCTCCCGTGCCTACGTGCACATCAAGGGCGTCGACGCGCTCGCCGGCAACCTGCCGCTCGGCATCACCAAGGAGTTCGCGGCACCGATCCTGGGCACCGTCGGTCCGGTCACCGCCGACCTGATCAAGCAGAACCCCGATGTCTACCGGGTCGGTGACATCGCGGGGATCTCCGGCCTCGAGGCGCGGTACGACGAGCAGCTGCGCGGTACGCCCGGAGTCCAGGTCGACGCGGTCGACTCCAGCGGCAAGCACCGCACGCTCTTCACCACCAAGCCGGTCGACGGCACGCCGCTGAAGCTGACGATGCTGCCGCGCCTGCAGATGCTGGCCGAGCGGATCCTGGCGAACGTGGGCCCGGCCAGTGCGATCGTCGCGATCCGGCCGTCGACCGGGGCGATGCTGGCCGCGGCCAACGGGCCCGGCAACAACGGTTACAACGATGCGACGTACGGCCGCTTCGCCCCGGGCTCGACCTTCAAGACCGTCGACTCCCTGGCATTGGCGAAGAAGGGGGTGACACCGTCGTCGCCGATCGACTGCCCGACCAGCGTCAACGTCAACGGCAAGGTCTTCACCAACGACAGCTTCTACCCGCCCTCGGCCAACGGCCGGATCTCGTTGGCCACGGCGCTGGCCAACTCCTGCAACACCGCCTACATCAACGAGCGCACCAAGCTCGGCGCGCACGACCTCGTCGACGCCGCGGCCACCCTCGGCATGGGCGTCGACCATGACCTCGGCTTCCCGGCGTACTTCGGCAACGTCGTCCCGCCCGCGTCGGAGACCGAGAAGGCCGCCGACATGATCGGGCAGGGCCAGATCCTCGCCTCGCCGATGACCATGGCGACGGTGATGGCCTCAGTCGTCGCCGGGCACACCGTCGTACCCCAGCTGATCACGTCGGTGAACCCCACCAAGACCTCGTCGACGCCGCTGACCCCGGCGCAGGACGCGACGCTGAAGACCCTGCTCCGCGGCGTCGTCACCAGGGGCACCGGGATCGGCCTGAACGACGTGCCCGCGCCCGAGGTCATCGCCAAGACCGGCACCGCGGAGTTCGACCGCAACGGCAAGCGCCTCACCCACGCCTGGATGATCGCCGGCCACGGCGACCTGGCCGTGTGCGCGTTCGTCGACGTCGGTACGACGGGCGCCGGCACCGCGGGCCCCCTGCTGGAGCAGTTCCTGCGCGGCGCGCACGTGGGGTAACGATCCGGCGGCGACGCTGGACGGGTGTCGTGCCGGGCGCGACCATCGGGCATGAGTGATCGGCGGCGAAGGTGGTGGTCACGGCGCCTTCTCTGCCTGGCCGTCGCCCCGGTGCTGGCCGGCTGCGGCCATTCGACTCCCGGCGCGAACGTCGTGACGGTCACCAGGACCGACGACGTGGGAGCGGCGTACGACGCCGCACTCGCCGGTCTGGACCCGCCGTACTTCGACGGCATGGAGCGGAGCTCGCCCGACTCGTGGCGGCAGGTGCTGCTCGTTCCGGCCGACGGCAGTGACCAGATGTTGGCGGAGTGGGAGGGCTATCTCGCGGCAGGTGCTGCTCGCGCGCGGCTCACCCATCCGTCCCGGCTGAGCCGGGTCGACGTGTTCGAGCACGCGGCGGGCGAGGCGGTGCCCAGCGACGCGGAGTACGGCTACCGGGTGACCGGTCATCCGGTCTCCTCGCCTGCCTCCGACTCCGAGCTCGAGGCCGGCGTGGCCTCGGTCCTGCGGGAGTTCCATCTGACGCCGACGTCGGTGCGCGTGCTCCATCCACTCGGTCCGGCCGTGGTCGTGGAGGCGACGGCGCCCTCCGCGGCGTCGGTGGACGGTCGGATGGGGCAGCTCGAGAGCGCGTTGGCCTCCTCGAAGTTGTCGGGGATCGAGGGGCTCTACGTCGCGGTGGACGGCCCCGACGGCCCGCTCTTCCGCGGTGAGAGCGCGGAGCGCATCGCCGAGGGCGGCCAGTGGTTCGCTGACGGCTTCGACAGCGGCATCCCCCACGGCTGACGACGTACCCACCCCTCGTCGTCACTCCAGCCCCACGATGGGGTCACTCCTGGCACTTGTCAGGCGTTGCAACGGCCGACATGTGACGGGATACCCGGCTAGCCGGGGATTCCGACCGGAGGACACCGGCCCCCTCAGCGCTCGCGCTGGGCGACCGAGCGCGCGACCTCCTCGGGCATGGGCTCGTAGTGGCCGAAGGAGCGGGTGAAGGCGCCCGCGCCGTGGGTGGCCGAGCGCAGGTCGACGGCATAGCGGACCAGCTCGGTCTGCGGCACCTCGGCGTTGATCAGCGTGCGGTCGTCGCCGACCTTGTCGGTGCCGAGCAGCCGGGCGCGGCGCGCCGAGAGGTCGCTCATGGTGGGGCCGATGTGCTCGTCGGGTACGACGACCGCGACGACGTCGTAGGGCTCGAGCATCATCACGTTCGTGGTCGATGCCGCCTCGCGGAGCGCGAGCGACCCGGCCATCTGGAAGGCCATGTCGGAGGAGTCGACCGCGTGCGCCTTGCCGTCGGTCAGCGTCACGCGCAGGTCGACCATCGGGTAGCCGGCCCGCACGCCACGCTCCATCTGCGCGCGCACGCCCTTCTCGACCGACGGGATGAACTGCCGCGGCACCGAACCGCCCACGACCTTGTCCACGAACTCGAACCCGCCGCCCTCCTCGAGCGGCTCCACCTCGATGTGGCAGACGGCGTACTGCCCGTGCCCGCCGGACTGCTTGACGTGCCGGCCCAGTCCCTTGCCGAGGCCGCCGAACGTCTCGCGCAGCGACACCAGGAACGGCTGGGTGTCGACGTGCACGGAGTAGCGGTCGGCCAGCCGGGCGATCAGCACGTCGGAGTGGGCCTCGCCCATGGTCCACAGCACCAGCTGGTGGGTCTCGGGGTTGTTCTCCACCCGGACGCTCGGGTCCTCGGCCGCCAGCCGCGACAGCGCCTGGGAGAGCTTGTCCTCGTCGGCCTTGCTCCGGGCCACGATCGCCACCGGCAGCAGGGGTTCGGGCATGGACCACGGCCGCAGCACGCGCGGGTCGTCGACCGTCGACAGGGTGTCGCCGGTTTCGGCCCGGCTGAGCTTGCCGATCGCACACAGGTCGCCCGCGACGACGGTGTCGGCCGCCACCATCTGCCGGCCGAACGGGTAGGCCAGCGAGCCCACCTTCTCGTCCTCGTCGTGGTCCACGTGCCCGACCATGCCCGCGTCGGCGAAGAACGACGTGAAGTGGCCCGAGACATGGACCGGCGCGTCCGGCGTCAGGGTGCCGGAGAAGACGCGCACCAGGCTGACCCGCCCGACGTACTGGTCGCTGGTGGTCTTCACGACCTCCGCGACGAGCGGGCGGCCGGGGTCAGCGGTGATCTCCCCGGCGACGGCGCCCGCGGGCGTGAACACCTCGGGCGACGGGTGCTCCAGCGGCGACGGGAAGCCGTCGACGGCGAGGTCGAGCAGCTCCCGGCACCCGACTCCGGTGACCGAGCAGACGGGTACGACGGGGTGGAAGGTGGCGCGAGCCACGGCCTTCTCGAGGTCGTCGGTCAGGGTCTGGTGGCTGATCGTCTCGCCCTCGAGGTAGCGGTCCATCAGGGTCTCGTCCTCGGACTCCTCGATGATCCCCTCGATCAGCCCACCGCGGAGGTCGTCATGGTCGCCGTCCCCGACGAGCAGGTCGGAGACCCCGGTGACCTCGGCGCCGTCGCGCACGGGCACGTAGAGGGGCAGCACCTTGTCCCCGAACGCCGCCTGAGCGGAGGCGAGTACGCCGTCGTAGTCGGCCCGGGCCTGGTCGAGCTTGGTGATCACGACCGCCCGCGGCATCCGCACCTCGGCGCACTCGCGCCACAGGGCAGCGGTGGCGTCGTCGACCGCGTCGTTGGCGGCGATCACGAAGAGCGCGCAGTCCGCAGCGCGCAGGCCGGCGCGCACCTCGCCGACGAAGTCGGCGTAGCCCGGGGTGTCGATGAAGTTGAGCTTGGTGTCGCGGTGGACCACCGGCGCGATCGCCAGCGCGATGGAGCGCTCGTGGGCCCGCTCGGAGTCCTCGAAGTCGCACACCGTCGTACCGTCGCGGACCGAGCCGGCCCGGGGGATGGCTCCGGCGCAGGCGAGCAGCGTCTCGACCAGGGTGGTCTTCCCGGACCCACCGGGTCCGACCAGCACCACGTTGCGGATCCGGTCGGGGCTGCCCGCCCCGAGATCTTGCCCGGCTGGTCTACGGCCGCCCACCTTGTCCGTCATGTCTCGCCTCCAGGTCCGCCGGCGGCCACGCCGACCGCCGACACGTTTCGCTGGACCCGAATCAACTCCTCCCGGAGCAGATGTTCAAGAGGCTGAGGGCCCGGCATCGGCGCCGTGAGAGCGGCTGCTGCTCCGACGACAGCGATGCCGGAGTTCTTCATTTCCGGTGTCGCCAGGCCGCGAGCGACCTGGGGACACCGTAAATGGGGCGAGCCCCTCGCAGCATGGGGTCAGCGAGGGGCTCACTTATCGTCCGGGTGCATGCCCCCAGGCCGACGATTGAAAGCGTGTCAGAGTCGAGACGATCGCGTGAAGACTTTCGGCAAACTTGCCGGAGTGCCAGGCTATTTCACATGACTGGACTAGACCTCTTGACG
>JAWWPM010000204.1:0-7753 GCA_033854915.1 Nocardioidaceae bacterium | reverse complement strand
TCGCCGTACCGCTGCTCGAGCGCCTCCATGCCACCGAGGACGCCGTCAGCATGCGGGCCAGCGTGGCTCTCGCGGCGCTGCGCGAGGGTGACCTCGACCGGGCGGAGCGGTTCCTCGCCGAGGCGGGCGAGCCGGCGCCGACGGACATGACCGCCGGCCTCGTGATCGCGCAGGTGAGGGCCGAGCTGCTCCTGGCCCGCAAGGAGTTCGACGCCGCCCTGGCGGCGTTCGAGACGTCGCTCGCCGCGATGCGCAGCGTGCGCTTCGGTGGCGTCTCGGCCACGGGACTCGAGCCGTGGAGCCTGATCGCGCTGTCCGCGGACCTCGCCGCCCACGTCCGGCATGGGCACACCCGGGCGCAGCAGCGGCGGGCAGACGAGCTCTCGGACGAGATGCTCGCCTCCCTGCACCTGGTCGCGGCCGCGCCGGAGGGCGGGCTGGACTACCCGGTCGCCGGCATGGCGCTCGCCGCCCAGGCGATGTGGCTGCTGTCGGGCGACGGCCGAGCAGAGCGCGGTGAGGCCGGCATCCGGATGCTCGGGCTGGCCCGGGGCTTCGGCTACAACCGGTGGTTCCCGCTGATGGAGTGGGCTCCGCTGGAGGAGCTGGCCGCCCGCGCGGTCCCCGGTCGGCTGCCCGTCGTACTCGCGGAGTACGACGGGCGTCCGGGGCGCGAGCTGCGGCCCGAGCTGGCGGGCCTGCTGCGTTCCCTCGAGGTCACATCTTCCGGGTGAAGCTCCGCACCGACAGGGGCGCGAAGATCGCCACCACGATCGCGCAGCCGAGGAGAGCCCAGCCGGCGTCGGCTCCGACGTGGCCGTTGTTGGCCAGGTCGCGGATGGCCGAGATGACGTGAGAGACCGGGTTGGCGTTCGCGAAGCCGCGCAGCCAGCCGGGCATGGTCGAGGTCGGCACGAACGCGTTGGACAGAAAGGTGAGCGGGAACATCACCATCAGGGAGGTGGCCTGCACGCCCTGGGCGGTGCGCCCGACGGTGCCGAACCAGGTGAAGATCCAGGCCATCGACCAGCCGGCGATGATGCCGAACACGATCGCGCCGGCCACGCCGAGCACGCCGCCGCCGGGGCGGTAGCCCAGGGCGATCCCGGTGCCGAAGGTCAGGGTGCTGGCGATCGCGTAGCGCAGCATGTCGGCCACCATCGGGCCGGCCAGCGGGGCGATGCGGGAGATCGGCAGCACCTTGAACCGGTCGAACACGCCCTTGTCCATGTCCTCGCGGAGCTGGACACCGGTGGCGACGCAGGCGGTGAGGACGGTCTGCCCGACCAGCCCGGGGATGATCACCGGCAGGTAGCCGCCGACGCTGCCCGAGACCGCCCCGCCGAAGATCCCGGCGAACATCGCGGTGAAGAGCAGCGGCTGGATGGTCACGTCGAAGAGCTGCTCGAAGTTGCGGCGCATCTTCATGGTGGCTCGCCAGGCCATGGTCATGGTCTGGCTCAGGGTGGCGCGCAGGCCCACGTGGGCCGAGAGTCCGGCCCCCGGGTCGCGCAGGCTCGTGGTCAGGGCGGTCATCGGACGGTCTCCAGTTCGGGGGAGGGCTCGGCGGAGGGAGCGGACGGGTCGGGGTGGTCGCCGGCGTCGTGCCCGGTCAGGGCCAGGAACACCTCGTCGAGCGACGGCTTCTGGACGCTGACGGACTCGATCGCGATGCCCTGCTCGCGCAGGGCCACGAGCACGTCGACGGCCTGGTCGCTGCGCTGCAGGGGGACGGTCAGGCGACGGGACTCGGGGGAGAGGGCCGGCGCCTCGCCGCCGATCAGGCGGTGCGCGATCTCGGCCGCCACGGGCAGCTGGCCGTGGTCGGTCAGGCTGAGCTGGAGGGTGGAGCGACCGACCGACGACTTCAGCTCGTCGGAGGTGCCCTCGGCCACCTTGCGGCCGTGGTCGATGACCGCGATCCGGTCGGCCAGCTGGTCGGCCTCGTCGAGGTACTGCGTGGTGAGCAGCACCGTGCAGCCGTTGGCCACGAGATCCCGGATGGTGTCCCACATCTGGCCACGGGTGCGCGGGTCGAGCCCGGTGGTCGGCTCGTCGAGGAAGATCAGCGGCGGTCGGGTGATCAGGCTCGCGGCCAGGTCGAGCCGGCGCCGCATGCCGCCGGAGAACGCCGAGATCGGCTTGCTGGCGGCCTCGGTGAGGTCGAACTGCTCGAGCAGGCTCGCGGCCGTGCTGCGCGCCGTACGACGGTCGACGCCCTGGAGGCGGGCGAAGAGCCAGAGGTTCTCGGTGGCGGTGAGGTTCTCGTCGACCGAGGCGTACTGGCCGGTGACCCCGAGCAGCTGGCGCACGATGTGCGGCTCGCGGCGGACGTCGTGGCCGAAGATCTCGGCCTGCCCGCCGTCGATCGGCAGCAGCGTGGCCAGCATCTTCAGCATCGTGGTCTTCCCGGCGCCGTTGGGCCCGAGCACGCCGAAGACCTCGCCGCGGCGCACCTCGAGGTCGATGCCGTCGACGGCCCGTTGGTCGCCGAACGTCTTGAGCAGGTCGGTCGCGAGGACGGCGGGTGCGGTGTCGTTCATGGGTCGAGTCTGAGGGGCTCCGGTTTCACGGCGGTTTCACGGCGCCTGCACGCCGGGCGCACCCGGGTTGCGGCCGGTGCCCGCGGGAGACCCGCGCGCTGGCTACCCTGATGCTCATGTCCGACGACGTCGTCGCCCCCCGGCGGCCCCGAGCCTTGCGCTGGGAGCCGCTCACGGTCGGCATCGACATCGGCGGCACCAAGGTGCTCGGCGCGGTGGTCGACTCGACCGGCACGGTGATCGCGGTCGAGCGCCGCCCCACCGAGGGGCATGACGTGCGCGCCGTCGAGGACACCATCGTCGACCTCGTGGAGGGCTTCGCCCAGGAGTACGACGTCGCGGCGGTCGGCATCGGCGCCGCTGGGTTCGTCGACGTCACCCGCACCATCGTGATGTTCTCCCCACACCTCAACTGGCGCCGGGAGCCCCTGCGCGCCAAGGTCGCCGAGCGGGTCCGGCTGCCGGTCGTGGTCGACAACGACGCCAACACCGCGGCGCTGGCCGAGTGCCGCTTCGGTGCCGGTCGGGGCCACCGCTTCGTGCTCTGCGCGACGCTCGGCACCGGGATCGGCGGGGCCCTGGTCTTCGACAACCGGGTCTACCGCGGCGCCAACGGCATGGCCGGGGAGTTCGGCCACATGCAGGTGGTCCCCGACGGCCACCGCTGCGAGTGCGGCAACCGTGGCTGCTGGGAGCAGTACGCCTCGGGCAACGCGCTTGTCCGTGACGCCCGCGAGCTGGTGCGGGCCGGCTCGCCGATGGCACAGCACCTCAACGACCTCGTCGCCGGTGACGCGGCGCGGCTCGAAGGGCCGCAGATCACCCAGGCCGCCCGCGACGGGGACCCACTCTCGATCGAGCTGCTCGCCGACGTCGGCCGTTGGCTGGGCGTCGGCCTGGCCGGCATGGCCGCGGCCTTCGACCCGGGCTGCATCATCATCGGCGGTGGCCTCTCCGACGCCGGAGACCTGCTGATCGAGCCCACGAGGCAGGCGTTCGCCCGCTCGCTGACCGGGCGCGGGCACCGGACCGAGCCCGAGATCCTCCAGGCCGCGCTCGGGCCCAACGCCGGGTTCATCGGGGCCGCCGACATGGCCCGCTCGGCGGCGCGCCGCTCGCGTCGCGGCCGGGTACGCCGTACCACCCGAGCCGGGCGACCTCGTCGTCGTCTGTTCGAGATCCTGACCGAGGTGCCGGACCGCGAGACCCGGCCCTGACGTTCAGCCGACGGTGAACGCGTCGCGGAACGCCTCCACCGCGACCGTGGAGTCGCCCGACGCCCACGCCTCGAGGCCGACCACGCCGTCGTACCCCGCGTCGGCCAGTGCCGCCGCGACGGCCGGGTAGCGGATCTCGCCGGTCCCGGGCTCGCAGCGTCCCGGCACGTCGGCGACCTGCACCTCACCGAGCAGGTGCACGGTGCTACGGATCAGCTCGATCAGGTTCCCCTCGCCGATCTGGGCGTGGTAGAGGTCGAGGTTCATCCGCAGGTGTGGGCTGTCGACCACACCGACCAGGGCGGCGGTGTCGGCCGCGCGGGCGAACGGCGTGCCGGGGTGGTCGACCGCGGTGTTGAGGTTCTCCAGGCAGAAGACGACGCCCTCGCGGCGACCCAGCTCGGCGATCCGGGCCAGCGTGTCGAGGGCCGCGAGCCACATCCCTCCGGTCACGGTCTCGACCGGGTGCACCGGGAGGCCCGCGGAGTCGAGCCCGGTGCCGTGCAGGTTGAGGTTCGGGTTGCCGAGCGTGCGCGAGGCGGCCACCGAGCGCTCGGCCGAGGCCAGCAGGGCGTCCGCGCCCTCGGGGTCGGTCAACGAGCCCTCGACGTAGCCGGTCATCGAGGTGAAACGCGCGCCGGTGGAGGCCAGCGCGGGCAGGTCCTTGGTGGTCCAGTCCCAGATCTCCACCGCGAAGCCCTGCTCGTGCAGGACCCGGGCCCGGTCGACGACCGGGAGGTCGCGGTGCACCATCTCGGCGCAGACCGCGAGCACGAAGCCGCTCAACGCTCCACCAGCGTCGCCTCGTAGGCGTAGCGGTCCGGCCGGTAGAGGTGCATGCCGTACTCCACGGCCCGTCCCTTGTCGTCGTACGACGTGCGCTCCATGGTCAGCACCGGGTCACCGCGGCGGATGCCGAGCAGCCGGGCCTCGCGGGTGTCCACGGTGCGCGCGCCGATCACCTGGTGGGCCACCCGCAGGTTGATGGCCTGGGAGCGGAAGTGCTCGTAGAGACCGATCGCCTCCAGGTCGAGGAAGGACAGGTTGGTCACGGTTGCCGGCACGAGGTTGCACATGAGTGCCAGCGGCTCGTCCTTGACCGAGCGCAGGCGGTCCAGACGCCAGACCTGCTCGCCGGCGGGGAGGTTGAGCCGGGTGGCCGCCGCCTCGTCGGCGTCGACCAACTCGAGCCCGAGCACCTTGGTGGCCGGCCGGAGCCCGCTGCGGGTGAGGTCGTCGTACAGGCTGGTGAGCTCGACGGTCCGCCGGATCGGGGCGTTGACCACCTGGGTGCCGACGCCGCGCTTGCGCACCAGCAGTCCCTTGTCGACCAGGGTCGAGATGGCCTGGCGCACGGTCGGCCGGGACAGCCCGAGCTGATCGGCCAGGGCGACCTCGTTGGCGATCCGGTCGCCGGGAAGCAGCAGTGCGTCCTGGATCGCGCGCTCGATCTGCTCGGCCACCTGGAAGTAGAGGGGAACGGGACTGGACCGGTTCACGACGACCTCGGGGAGCGGCACGTCGTCCTCCATTTCGCGACCGGGGGCAAGGCAACACACGCAGCATGGAGCCCATATGTCGGTACGTCAATATGTCAGGACAAACTGTTGACACGTTGTCCGGTGTGTGACGAGAATCGCATCCGTGACCCAGGAGACCGCCACCTTGCGCAGCGGCGCAGCCGACCCCCGAGCCTCGGTGCTGCACCGGATCGCCGGCGCCCCGATCTCCTGGGGCGTGTGCGAGGTGCCCGGCTGGGGCCACCAGCTCGACGCCGACACCGTGCTGTCGCAGATGCGCGACCTCGGGCTCGCGGCCACCGAGTTCGGTCCCGATGGCTTCCTGGAGACCGAGCCGGCCGCCAAGGCCGCCCAGCTCACGTCGTACCGGCTCCAGGCGGTCGGCGGGTTCCTCCCGGTCCTGCTGCACGACCCCGACATCGACCCGCTGTCCGAGGTCAACCGCTTCATCGACAGCTGCGTGGCCTGCGGCGCGGGCGTGGTGGTGCTCGCGGCCTTCACCGGCGTCGACGGGTACGACGAGCGACCGGCCCTCGACGACGCCGGCTGGCGGGTGCTGCTCGGCAACCTCGACCGCATCGCCGAGCTGGCCCGGACCCGTGGCGTCGTGGCCGCGCTGCACCCCCACGTCGGCACCATGGTCGAGTCCGGTGAGGAGACCGAGCGCGTCGTCGCGGGATCGAAGGTCGGGCTGTGCATCGACACCGGGCACCTGCTGGTCGGTGGCGCCGACCCCGTGGCGATCACCGCGGCCCACCCCGGTCGCGTCGTCCACGTCCACCTCAAGGACGTGGACGCCTCGATGGCCGCCCGGGTCCGCACCGGCGAGATCAGCTTCGGCGATGCCGTTCGGGACGGGATGTTCCGCCCGCTCGGTGCCGGCGACGTCGACATCGAGGCGATGGTCGGCACCCTCGAGCGCGCAGGTTACCGCGGTTGGTACGTCCTCGAGCAGGACGTGAAGCTGCACGGTCCCGAGCAGCGCGACGCCCCGCTCGCCGACGTGCGCACCAGCCTGGCCTTCTTGCAGCGGCTGGCCGGATGACCTCCACCGCCGGGCACCTCGAGGTGCTGACCATGGGCCGGGTGGGGGTGGACCTCTATCCCGAGCAGACCGGGACCCGCCTCGAGGACGTCACGACCTTCCGCAGGTTCCTGGGCGGGAGCGCCACCAACGTGGCCGTCGCGGCGGCGCGGCACGGGCGCTCCGCCGGCCTGATCACCCGCACCGGCGACGACCCCTTCGGTCGCTACATCCACCGGGCGCTGCGCGACTTCGGTGTCGACGACAGCTTCGTGAGCCCGGTCCCGGACATCCCGACGCCGGTGACCTTCTGCGAGATCTTCCCGCCCGACGACTTCCCCATCTACTTCTACCGCTACCCGACGGCACCGGACCTCCAGATCCGCGCCGACGAGCTCGACCTCGAGGCCGTCGCCGCCGCCGACGTCTTCTGGGTGACGGTGACCGGCCTGTGCCAGGAACCCTCGCGCTCGGCGACGATGGCCGCCCTCGAGGCGCGTGGCGACCACGGCGTCACGGTGCTCGACCTCGACTACCGACCGATCTTCTGGCCCTCCGCCGACGAGGCCCATCGTCACGTCGCGGCCGCCCTCCCGCTCGTCGACGTCGCGGTCGGCAACCGCGAGGAGTGCGAGGTCGCCGTCGGCACCCGCGAGCCCGAGGCCGCCGCGGCCGCACTGCTGGACCTGGGCCTCGACCTGGCCGTGGTCAAGCAGGGCCCGGCCGGTGTCCTCGGAGTCAGCCGGGAGGAGTCGGTGCTGGTGCCCCCGGTCCCGGTGGACGTCGTGAACGGTCTCGGCGCCGGTGACGCCTTCGGTGGGGCCCTGTGCCACGGCCTGCTCGCGGGCTGGGAGCTCGAGCGCACGCTCCGCTTCGCCAACGCCGCTGGAGCGGTGGTCGCCGGTCGCCTCGCCTGTGCCGACGCCATGCCGACCAGTGACGAGCTGGACGCGATCCTCGGGAGCGTGAAGTGAACCTCGACGTCCACGACCTGGTGAAGATCCGCGCCGAGCGGCCCGGCCTGGTGGCCGAGCTGGCGGCGGCGCGCCGGGTGCCGACCGGGCTGTCCGGCACGACCGGTCGCCTGTTCCTCGTCGCCGCCGACCACACGGCGCGCGGCGCGCTGCGCGCCGGTGACGACCCGATGGCGATGGGCGACCGCTTCCGGCTGCTGGAACGCCTCGCGACCGCGCTCGCGCGCCCCGGCGTCGACGGCGTCCTCGGCACGCCCGACATCATCGAGGACCTCCTCCTGCTCGGCGCGCTGGAGGACAAGGTCGTCGTCGGCTCCATGAACCGCGGCGGGCTGGCCGGCACGTCGTTCGAGATCGACGACCGGTTCACGGCGTACGACGCCGCGGCCATCGCGGAGGCCGGCTACCAGGGCGGGAAGATGCTGCTGCGCATCGACCCCGAGGACCTCGCCACCGCCGCGACCCTGGAGGCGTG
>JAWWPM010000203.1:0-5116 GCA_033854915.1 Nocardioidaceae bacterium | reverse complement strand
ACCGCTGACAAGCAGGGGCTGACCTTCGCGAACTGGCTGGCCGGCCTGCCGGCCGACCAGCGACCCAAGACCGCGGCGTACCCGACCCTCGACGACCCGTTCGCGGCGCCTAACGTGGACGGCATCCGTCAGGTGCTCGAGGCTGCGGGGATCAAGACGGTCTACAAGACGACGTACGCGATCGACACCAAGAACTTCGACAGCATCGTGGCCGCCATGAAGAGCGCGAACCCCGACGTCGTCGTGCACGGAGCCACCTTCGAGGACGGGATCGGGCTCACCCGCGCCATGCTGAAGGCGCAGTTCACGCCGAAGTTCTTCTACGAGACCAGCACCCCCTCATTTGCCGACCAGTACGTCAAGGCCATCGGTGAGGGCAACACCGAGGGCGTCATGTACGCCGTCAGCTACTCGCCGGAGGCGGACACCCCCGGCAACAAGGAGTTCGTCGCCGAGTACAAGAAGGAGTTCGGCAGCGACATCCCGCCGGAGGATGCTGCCGACGCGTACGCTGCGGCCCAGGTGATGCAGGCGGCGGTCGAGGCGGTGGGCAGTATCGACGACCAGACCAAGCTCGCCGACTGGCTCCGCGCCAACCCTGTCGACACCATCCTCGGTCCCCTGTCGTGGAACAGCGACGGCAGCCCCCAGGGTGATTTCCTGATCGGGCAGTGGATCAACGGGACGGCCGAGATCGTGCTCCCGCCCAACGTGGCCACGGAGAAGCCCGAGATCGGCTGGCACCCCAGCGGCAGCGGCTCGTGACCGAAGCCGTCCAGACGCTCGTCCTCAGCCTTCTGCTGGGCGGTGTGTACGCGCTGGTCGCCAGCGGGCTGACCCTGATCTTCGGGGTCATGCGGGTCATCAACATCGCCCATGGCGCGTACCTGATCCTCGGAGCGTTCATCACCTACACCCTCTGGAACCAGCTCGGGCTGGATCCGTTGGTGGGGGTGCTGTTCACGACGCCGATCGTGTTCGGGATCGGCTGGGCGATCTACAAGCTGTTCGTCCGGCCGATCCGCAACGCGCCGATGTCGTCGACCGTGCTGCTCACGTTCGGTCTGGCGCTGGTGACCGAGGGCCTGATGGGCTTCGTGTGGGGCAACGACTCCACCGCCATCCGCCCGTCGTACGTCGACCAGTCGTTCACGATCGACAACATCTTCCTGCCGAAGGCCCAGGTGTACGGCGGTCTGGTAGCGATCGTGGTCCTGCTGGCCCTGTGGGTGATCCTCACCAAAACCTGGCTCGGCCGGGCGATCCGGGCCGCCGCCTCCAACCCTGCCTCGGCCCAGCTCGTCGGCATCAAGGTCACCTCGGTGGCCGCGCTCGTCTTCGGACTCGGCCTGGCCGCGGCCGGTGCCGGTGGCTCGATCGCCGGCGTGCTGTACCCGTTCGTCCCGGGGTCGCACTACGTGTGGATCTCAAGACTGCTGGCGATCGTCGTCCTAGGCGGCCTCGGCAGTCTCGAAGGCGCCGTGCTGTCCGCTTTGGTCTTCGGGCTCGCCGAGACGGTGACCGCGGTCTACATCTCGCCCTCGTGGGCGACCGCAGTGCCCTACCTCATTGTGTTCGCGGTGCTGCTCATCCGGCCCCAGGGGCTCCTCGGCACCCGGCTGCGTGACGACGCGGTGGCGGCATGAGCCGGTCCAGCGCCCCAGCCGCTCCCGGGCGCCGGGTGGGCCTGTCGCCCCTGTGGGTCGGCCGCGGGATCGCGGTCGTCGCGGCCGTTCTGCTGGTCGCTTACCCGCTCTTGAGCGACAACCTCTACTACCAGAACATGATCATCCTCTCGTTGGTCTTCGCGATTGCGGCCAGCGGCCTGAGCATCATCACTGGCATGGCCGGCTACGTCTCGCTCGGCCAGGGTGCGTTCATCGGTCTGGGCGGCTACACCGTCGGAGTCCTCGCGACCCGCCATCCGGACACCTCGGTATGGCTCTGGGTGCCACTCGCAGGACTGGTCGCTGCGCTGGTCGCGATCGTGCTCGGCCTGGTCGCGCTGCGGGCACGGGGACCGTCGTTCGTGATCATCACGGTCGCGTTCCTCTTCCTCGTCCAGGTGATCGCGATCAACTGGCGGTCGCTCAGCGGCGGCACTGAGGGCCTGAGCCTGCCCCTGCCGACCTGGAGCTTCGACCACGCGAACTGGCCGTTCTACTACGCACTCGTGGGCCTGCTCGGGCTCCAGCTGCTGATGACCTGGTGGGTCCGGAGGACCAAGCTCGGCACCGGCCTGGTCGCGATCCGTGAGGACGAGACCAAGGGCGCCACCATCGGCATCAACCTACCGGTCGAGAAGATCATCGCGTTCGCCGCGAGCGCGGTGTTCGTGGGCATGGCCGGTGGCGTCTACGGCTACTACCTGACCTTCATCGACCCGCGCGGCATGTTCAACATCCTGCTCAGCGTGCAGGCCGTGCTCTCCCTGCTCGTCGGCGGCAAGGCCACCCTGTGGGGCCCGGTGATCGGTGCCTTCACGGTGGAGTGGCTCAACGAGTTCGCCAACAACAACCTCGGCGGCGGCAACACCCGGCTCGTGCTCTTCGGCGGGCTGCTGATGGCGATCGTGCTGTTCCTGCCCCAGGGTGTGCTTCCCGCAATCGAGTCGGGGCTGAGCTGGCTGCGGACCCGTGGCAAGGCCGGACTGGTCGGCGAGCGGATCGGCACCGGCGGCAGCCTGTCGTCGATCACCGACCGGGTCTCGCTGGTCGACCGGGACGATCTGCCCGACCGCCCGCTGCTCGAGGTCATCGACCTGCGCAAGGCGTTTGGCGGTCTGAAGGCCGTCGACGGTGCGTCGTTCGCCGTGCCCGAGGGGTCCATCACCGGGCTGATCGGACCCAACGGCTCCGGCAAGACCACGATCTTCAACCTGATCGACGACACCATCCACGCCGACGGCGGCGAGATCCGGCTCGCCGGCGAGCGGTTAGACCGGCTGCCGGCGTGGCAGCGCGCCCACCGCGGGCTCGGTCGCACCTTTCAGATCACCCGGCTGTTCCGTGAGATGACGGTGCTGGAGAACGTCGTCGCCGCCCAGCGCTCCTTCTCGTGGAGTCAGCTCGGCCGGATCGCGGTCAGCGGGGCCGAGGCCAAGGCTGCCGAGGAGCTCCTCGAGTACGTCGGGATGCGGGCCTTCCGCGACCAGAAGGCGCGCGCACTGTCCTTCGGCCAGCAGAAGCTGGTCGAGCTGGCCCAAGTGCTCATGCTCGACCCGCGGATCATCCTGCTCGACGAGCCCGCCGGAGGGATCAACCCGGTCCTGATCGACCGGATGACGGAGATGATCCGCGAGCTGAACTCCTACGGGAAGACGTTCCTCATCGTCGAGCACAACATGCCGTTCGTGCTCGGGCTCTGCGACCCGGTCCACGTGCTCGGCCGCGGCCGCACCATGGCCACCGGCACCCCCGAGGAGATCCAACGCGACCCGGCGGTGGTCGACGCCTACCTCGGCGACGACTTCGTCCTCGAGCAGAAAGCTGGCAGCGCGTGAGCGACGAGCTTCTCCGGGTCTCCGGGATCGTGGCCGGATACGGCGGCGGCGACGTCCTGCAGGGCGTGGACATCACCGTCGACCGAGGATCGGTCGCCTGCATAGTCGGACCGAACGGCGCGGGCAAGTCGACGGTCCTGAAGACCATCAGCGGCCTGCTCCGGCCGAGGATCGGCGAGATCCACCTCGACGGTGAGCGCATCGACGGTTCGTCGGCCGCCCACATCCTCCGCCGCGGCGTCTCGCAGGTGCCGCAGTCGGACGCATTGTTCCCGCACATGACCGTCCGCGAGAACGTGCTGCTCGGCGCCTACATCATCCGGCGTCAGAAGGCGCTCGTCCGGGAGCGGTACGACGAGGTCGCGGCGCTGTTTCCGCTCGTCGGCGACCGGAGCAACCAGCAGGCCGGCAACCTCTCAGGCGGTCAGCGCCGCATGGTCGAGTTCGCTCGCTCGCTGATGCTCGACCCGGTGCTGCTGCTCCTGGACGAACCATCGCTCGGTCTGGATCCCAAGTCGCTGCGCGTGCTCTACGACTCGGTCATGGTGCTCAAGGAGAGCGGCAAGACCATCCTCGTCGTGGAGCAGAACGTCCGCTTCGGGATGCGACTGGCCACCCACGGAATCGTGATGGAGAGCGGGAAGGTCGTCACCCAGAGGGACGCCGCGTCGTTGGTCGACGATCCCCAGCTCGCCGCCATGTACTTCGGCGGCCAGGCCAAGGCGCACGGTCCGGCGCCCTCCACGGTTACCCGGCCATGACCCCTACGCGAACACGCTGGGGTGTCGGCTGAGCTCGATCCGGGTGCGCCGGATATGGCCCTCCAGAAAGCGCTCAGCGTCCGGGGCGTCGCGGCGTACCACCGCGTCGAGGATCAGGCGGTGCTCGGAGTTGACCACCCACATGCGTTCCTGACCGCTCAGGGCGACGTATGCACGACGGTAATGCTGGGTGGAGTTCCACAGCCGGGTG
Source organism: Nocardioidaceae bacterium (assembly GCA_033854915.1). GTDB lineage: Bacteria > Actinomycetota > Actinomycetes > Propionibacteriales > Nocardioidaceae > Nocardioides. Next base: position 642 of record JAWWPM010000203.1, on the reverse strand, counting down.
ACGATCGTGTTCAGCGGGTCGATGTGGCAGCCGGAGTAGGTGCCCAGGTGGAACTCGCGGTCGAGCTCGAGGAACCGGTCGAGGTCGGAGTTGGCCTCAATCCGGCGCTGCACGTCATCGAGGCGCTCGTGGTCGTCGTCGTTGAGCTGGGGGAGGCTCTCGGTGAGGGCTAGCGGCTCGAGACGCTCGCGCATCCGATAGATCACGTCGACCTCGTGCATCGTCAGCTTCGGCACCCGGGCGCCCTTGTTGGGCTCGTGCTCGGTGAGTCCCTCCGCCTCGAGCATCCGCAGCGCCTCGCGGACCGGCAGCCGGCTGGCGCCGAAGCGTTCAGCGATGTCCTCCTGTCGGATCCGGTCGCCCGGGCGCAGCTCGTCACGCAGGATCAGGTCGCGGAGGTACGACGCGACCCGGGCGGACGCGGCGCCGCCCGTTACGGCGTACGGCGTCGCCGCGGTCGCGTCGATGTCATTCACGAGGACCCATCCTGGCGCGGATGCTCGATCTCCCAGGCCTTGCCGTTCGGATACGAGACCAGCTCGAACTGCATGCCCCACGGCGCGAGGAAGTAGATCCAGCGGTTGCCGAGAGCCGGGCCCCTGCTCGCGGTCGGGCCGTCGAAGACGCGCACGCCGGCATCCT
>JAWWPM010000202.1:0-3834 GCA_033854915.1 Nocardioidaceae bacterium | reverse complement strand
GGATCGCCACCCACATCCTGGCGTGGGAGGGCGACGACGAGGACGACGCCAAGTGGTTCTGGTTCGAGGGGAACTTCGCCGCCTACGAGGACAACAAGATCGAGCGCCTGGGCATCGAGGCGGCGCGTCCGCACCGCGTCACGCACCGGCGGCTCACCCGCGACTGACCCCCGACTGGCTGGAGTCAGGGACGGATGTCCATCTCAGGGTGGCAGGCGATGAGCCGGTCGGAGACGGCGTCCATGACCCGACCGAGGGCCGCGAAGTCCTCGGCCGGGACCAGGTCGACGAGATAGTCGCGGACGCCGGTCACGTGGATGTTGGCGGCCGAGACGAGCAGGGCGTAGCCCGCGTCGGTGAGACGGCAGACGATGCCGCGGCCGTCCTCGGGCGACGACGTCCGGTCGACGAGTCCCGCCTTCTGCATCCGGGTCACCGTGTGGGTCACCCGGCTGCGGCTGTGCGCGAGCGCGTCGGCCAGCTGGGCCATCCGCATCTGGCGCTGGGGACGCTCGGAGAGCCGGACCAGGATCTCGTACTCCGTCAGCGACAGGTCGAAGTCGTGCTGGAGGTCGGCGTCGAGCCGGTCGAGCAGCAGTGTCACGCCCACGACGAACGAGCGCCACGACGACTGTTGGTCGGCGTCGAGCCAGCGAGTGCCCCGTCCCTCGGACATGCCGGAAGCGTAGCGATCAGGCGACGGAATCCGTTGGACTCCCACGCCTCGGCGATTCAGCCCCTCGTCAGCCCAACCGCTCGAGGATCAGCGCCATGCCCTGGCCGCCGCCCACGCACATCGTGATCAGGCCGATCGACTTGTCGTGCCAGTCCAGGGAGTTCAGCATCGTGTTCTGGAGCCGGGCACCGGTCATCCCGAACGGGTGACCGACCGCGATCGCGCCACCGTTGACGTTGAGCCGGTCGAGGTCGATGCCGAGGTCCTGGTACGACGGCACCACCTGCGCGGCGAACGCCTCGTTGATCTCGACCAGGTCGATGTCCCCGATGGTCATCCCCGCGTGCGCGAGCGCCCGACGGGTGGCCTCGACCGGGCCGAGACCCATGATCTCCGGGGAGAGCGCGCTCACGCCGGTGGACACGATCCGGGCCAGCGGGGTCAGGCCGAGCTCGGCCGCCCGGGTGTCGGACATGATCACCACCGCCGCAGCTCCGTCGTTCAGCGGGCAGCAGTTGCCGGCGGTGACGACGCCGTCGGGCCGGAACACCGGCTTCAGCTGGGAGACCGCCTCGAGGGTGACCCCTGCCCGCGGGCCGTCGTCCGCGGTGACGACGGTGCCGTCGGGCGTGGTGACGGGCGTGATCTCGCGCTGCCAGAAGCCGTCGGCGAGCGCCTTCTCGGCGAGGTTCTGCGAGCGGACCCCGAACTCGTCGAGCTCCAGCCGCGAGAGACCGCGGAGGGTGGCGACGTTCTCAGCCGTCTGTCCCATCGCGATGTAGGCGTCGGGCGCGACGTCGTCGCTGCGAGGGTCGTGCCAGGGCTCACCCGCGGCGCCGTGCTCGGCCCGATCTGCGGTGCGGCTCCCGGCGTCGTCGAACTCCGGGTTGCGGGTGTCGGGCCAGGAGTCGGAGCTGCCCTTCGCGAACCGCGACACGGTCTCCACGCCGGCCGAGATGAACACGTCGCCCTCGCCGGCCTTGATCGCATGGAAGGCCATCCGGGTGGTCTGCACCGAGGAGGCGCAGTAGCGCGTGACCGTCGTGCCGGGTACGTCGTCCATGCCGTTGATGACGTTGACGATGCGCGCCATGTTGAAGCCGCTCTCGCCGCCCGGCAGGCCGCAGCCGAGGTGGAGGTCGTCGACCGTGTGCGGATCCAGGGCCGGGACCTTCTCCAGCGCCACCCTGATCATCTGGGCCACGAGGTCGTCGGGGCGCACGTCCTTCAGCGAGCCGCGGCCGGCCCGGCCGATCGGTGAGCGGGCGGCGGAGACGATGACTGCTTCGGGCACGGAGGGCTCCGATCGGGACGGGGGAGGGCGGACTCAGGTCACCCTAGTCCGCCGATCAGGACCTCGATCGACTGCCGGACGAAGGGTCGTCGGGACGCCTCGGGCAGGGGGAGGGCGCCCAGCAGGATGCCGTCGAACGACGCCACCAGGGTGGCCGCTCGCTCCTCGCTGTGGTCCTTGTGGCGGGCCGTCAGGATCGACCCGACCAGCTCGACCAGCTGCTGCTGGTTGCTGGCGAGCAGGCCGGCCAGGTCGGGGTCGCGGGCCGCCGCCAGTGACAGCTCCATCCGGGCCAGCAGCCGCTCGCGCTCGTCGAGCCGCCGCATGAAGAACGAGGTCACCAGCTCGATGGCCTGACGGTCCTCGAGGTGGCAGACGGAGAGATCTCGCGCCAGCTGCTCGCAGTCCTGGGTGACGCCGGTTGCAACGTACGACGTGAGGGCGGTGACCAGGGCCTTGCGGGTGCGCAGGTACGCCGAGCAGCTGCCCTCGGGCAGGCCCGCCGCGCGGTCCACGGCACGATGGGTCAGGCCTCGCAGACCGTGCTCGGCCACGACGTGCAGGGCCGCCTGGAGCAGCAGCTCCATGCGCGGCGTACGCACTCGCTCCTGGGTCATCGGTCCTCACTCCGGCTCGTGACGCGTGACACTACCCGCCGGGTTGACTGCCAGCTGCCTGCGGCGTAGTTTCTACATACGTAGAGATTCTACAGAAGTAGAAAGGAACTGAGATGGCTGCCTTCGACTCCACACTGATCGGCTACTACCTCCTCGGTGTCCTCACCCTTGCCGCGATCGCGTTCGCCCTCGCCGTCGGTGTCGCCACCCGGACCGTCGTGAGCAACCGCCGCGTGCGGCTCGCCCGCCAGCAGTCGATGCGCTCCTACTACGGCGGCGTCGTCCTGCACCACTGATCGAGGTTGCCGCGCGGTGCTGGCAGGATCGTGGGCGTGCGTCACGTGTACGAGTGCCCCATGCGGCGGGCGGACCTCCACCCCGGCGGGACGGTCGACAACGTCGTCTACGCCGACTACCTCCAGGAGGCGCGGCTCGACCTCCTGCGACACCACGACACCCAGGTCTCACCCGAGCCGGGCGAGGGCCTGGTCGTGGTCCGCACGGTGCTGGAGTACCTCGCCCCGTTACGGCTCTCGTTGGGGCCCCTGCGCATCGCGACCTGGGTGGTCGAGGTCCGGGCCGCGTCGTTCACCCTCGGCTACGAGCTGACCACTCAGGCCGACGGCGAGGACCCCGTGGTCCACGCCCGCGCCACCACGGTCCTGACACCGTTCGTCTTCGCGGCCGAGCGTCCGCGGCGCCTCACGACCGAGGAGCGCGCCCGGCTCTGTGACGGCTGCGAGCCCGCACCGGTCGCGCTGCCGGAGCGCCGGAGTGCCCCCGCTTGGGGGGAGGGTGCCTTCTCCCGACCGGTCCACGTGCGCTTCTCCGACGTCGACCTTCTCGGCCACGTCAACAACGTGCGCTACCTCGACTACCTGCAGGACGCCCAGACCGACCTGGCCGTCGGCGTGTTCCGGGAGGCCCGGGTCAACGGCACGGTCGACCTCGTGGTCGCCCGCAACGAGATCGACTACATCGGGCAGATGAACCTCCGTCCGGAGCCGTACGACGTGTGGGCCCGGGTCGAGGCGATCGGCACCACCTCGGTGACCTACGAGCTCGAGCTCCGCGACGATGACCGGGTGATGGCGCGCAGCCGTGTGGTCACGGTCAACGCGGGCGAGGACCACCGGCCGGTGCCGATGCACCCGCGGCACCGCGAGCTCTTCGAGCAGCGGATGGCCGACGCGCGCGTCACGGAGTGACGACGACGCCGAGCCCGCGCAGGCGGCGCAGGCCGCGGT
>JAWWPM010000201.1:0-4842 GCA_033854915.1 Nocardioidaceae bacterium | reverse complement strand
ACGTGCCGCGGACCTGCGCGAGGTACAGCCCGAGCAGGTAGGCCGCGATCATCTGGGTCATGAAGCCCTTGGTCGACGCGACTCCGATCTCGGGCCCGGCGTGGGTGTAGATGACGGCGTCGGACTCGCGCGGGATCGTCGAGCCGTTGGTGTTGCAGATCGCGAGCACCTTGGCGCGCTGCCGGCGCGCGTAGCGGATGGCCATCAGGGTGTCGGCGGTCTCGCCGGACTGGCTGATCGCGATCACCAACGTGTTCCGGGTCAGGATCGGGTCGCGGTAGCGGAACTCGTGGGCCAGCTCGACCTCGCACGGGACGCGCGTCCAGTGCTCGATGGCGTACTTCGCCACCAGACCGGCGTAGAACGCCGTGCCGCACGCGATGATGATGATCTTGTCGACCTCGCGGAGCTCGTCGTCGGAGATCCGCACCTCGTCCAACTGGAGCCGGCCCTCGAGGTCGTGCCGGCCGAGCAGCGCGTCGCCGATGGCCCGCGGCTGCTCGAAGATCTCCTTGCGCATGAACCAGTCGTAGCCGTCCTTCTCGGCGGCCGACAGGTCCCAGTCGACGTGGTACGGCGTGCCCTCGGCCGGCGTGCCGTCGAACCCGATCACCGAGACGTCGTCGCGGGTGATCGTGACGATCTGGTCCTGGCCGAGCTCGAGCGCCTCGCGGGTGTGCTCGATGAACGCCGCGACGTCGGAGCCGATGAAGTTCTCCCCCTCGCCGAGGCCGACGACCAGAGGTGAGTTGCGCCGGGCCGCGACCACGCGGGACGGGTCCTGGGCATCGACCGCGACCAGGGTGAAGGCGCCCAGCAGGCGCCCGCAGACCTTCTGCATCGCGTCGGTGAGGTTGCCGCCCCGGTCGAGCTCGGTCTCGAGCAGGTGCGCCGCGATCTCGGTGTCGGTCTCGGAGCGCAGGTCGTCGCCCGCAGCCTCGACCTCGGCGCGCAGCGACGCGAAGTTCTCGATGATGCCGTTGTGCACCAGGGCCACCCGGCCACGGTTGCCGAGGTGGGGGTGGGCGTTGACGTCGTTGGGTGCGCCGTGGGTGGCCCAGCGGGTGTGGCCGATGCCGGTGGTCGAGGCGGGCAGCGGGTCGTCGGCCAGGGCCTTCTCGAGGTTGGCCAGCTTGCCGGCCCGCTTGCGCCACTCGATGGTGTCGTCATGGACCAGGGCGATGCCTGCGGAGTCGTAGCCGCGGTACTCCAGGCGTCGCAGGCCCTCGATCACGACGTCCTGCGCCTGCTTGTCACCGACGTAGCCCACGATGCCGCACATGGGCCCGAGTCTATCGGCGCGCACCTCGGCCCTCCGACGGGAGCGGTCCACGTGGTCTCGACTCCCCTCGACCACCGAGATGCTCCGGCTGGAATGATGCCCGCCATGCCCAACGGTGCGCACGGCGGCGAGACCTCGCCGTACGTCGAGCTCGATCGCGCCGCTTGGGCCGAGCTGGGCGACCAGATGGACCAGCCGCTCTCCGCCGAGGAGATCAGGCGGCTGCGCGGCCTCGGCGACCAGCTGGACCTCGACGAGGTGCAGCAGATCTACCTCCCGATCTCGCGGCTGCTGAGCCTGCGGGTGCGCGCCGCCAGGCGGCTGCACCGCAAGCAGGAGGACTTCCTGCACCTCCCCGAGCAGCGGCGCACGCCGTTCGTGATCGGCCTCGCCGGCTCGGTAGCGGTGGGCAAGTCGACGACCGCGCGGGTGCTCGCGCAGCTGCTCGGGCACTGGGACGAGCATCCCAACGTCGCCCTGGTCACCACCGACGGCTTCCTCTATCCCAACGCCGAGCTCGAGCGTCGCGGCCTCCTGCAGCGCAAGGGGTTCCCGGAGTCCTACGACCGGCGCGCGCTGCTGCGCTTCGTGGTCGACATCAAGTCGGGTCGCGACGAGGTCGAGGCGCCGACCTACTCCCACCTGGTGTACGACGTGGTGCCCGACGACCCGGTGGTCGTGCGGCACCCCGACATCGTGATCATCGAGGGGCTCAACGTGCTGCAGCCGGCCCGGGTCACCGATGCCGGCCGGGCCGGGCTGGCGCTGAGCGACTTCTTCGACTTCAGCGTCTACGTCGACGCCGCGACCGCCGACATCCGGGCGTGGTACGTCGAGCGGTTCCTGCGGCTGCGCAAGACCGCCTTCGCCGACCCCGCGTCGTACTTCTCGCGCTACGCGCGCCTGTCCACCGAGGAGGCGGTCGCCACCGCCGAGGAGATCTGGGACAGCATCAACGGCCTCAACCTGCGGGAGAACATCCAGCCCACCCGCTCCCGGGCCACGCTGGTGCTGCGCAAGGACCGCGACCACTCCGTCCGCTACGTGCGGCTGCGCAAGCTGTGACCAGCGACCTCGGGGACGTCGGCCCGTCGCCCTCGGGTGGCCGCGGCGAGCCGATGTCGCGAGGTGCCCGGGTGCTGACCGGCGTCGCCCTGGCCGGCCTCCTCGGTTGGGCGGTCCCGGCCGTGCTGATGGCCGACCGAGGACTGAGCATCCAGGACGAGGGCAGCTACCTGCTGGCCTACAGGTGGTGGCACAGCAACCCCTACTTCGTGCCGGCGTCGCAGTACTTCTACGGTCCCGTCTTCGAGGCGCTGGACGAGCGGATCGCCGCCCTGCGGCTGCTCCGGCTGGTGATGGTCCTGGCGGCCAACCTGTGGTTCGCGACGGGCTTCACCTCCTGGCTGGCTCGACACCGCGGCCTGCCCCTCCGGCCGGCCACCCGCTGGAGCGGCGTGGTGTTCCTGACGGCGACCGGCGGCCTCTCCTACCTGTGGGGTCCGCTGTCACCCGGCTACTACGACCTCGAGATCGTGGCGAGCCTGGCGCTGGTCGCGTTGTTCCTCCAGGCGGTCGCACGGACTCCCCGCGTGCCGGCCTGGATCCCGGTCCTGGCCGGCGTCATCGCGTTCGTCCTGCTCCTGGCCAAGTGGCCGGCAGTGGTGATCGTCGCCCTCGTCGAGGGCGCCGCGCTCGTGGTCCTGGCGCGGTCGTCCTGGCGCGATGCGACGAGGTACGCCGCCTGGTTCGTGGTGGCCCTCGCGGCGGCCGTAGGTGCGTTCCTGGCCCTGGTCGGCCACCCCGGCGACGTGCTGCCCGTGCTGCTGCACGCGGCCACCCATCCGCCGTACAAGCACGGAGCCGCGTTCCTGGCCGGCTACTACGCTCGCGACACGGCCGAGCTGGTGCTCCCGGCGGTCCTGTTCGCCGCTCCGAGCGTCGCGGCCTGGCTGCTCGCCCGGCGGATGGACCAGCGCCGGGCCGGCCCGGTACGCGCCGTGACCGTGGCGGGGGTGCTGGTCACCGGTCTGCTGGTCCCGCTGGCCTTCGGCTGGCATGGCGGGGACGAGCGCGGCCGGGTGATGGTGTCGGTGGTGCTGGCCACGCTGCTCAGCGCAGCCGGCATGGCCCTGCTCTCCCGAGGGCCGAGGCTCGCAGAGCGTGATCGGTCACCGGGCCACGCGCACGGCCGGCTGGTGGTGGGCGTGCTGCTCGTCGTCCCGGTCGGCCAAGCGGCCGGAACAGCCATCCCGCTGATGTACGTCGCTCTGGGCTGCCTGGCGATGTGGGTCGGGGCCGTGCTCGTGCTCGCGACGGCGCGGTCCCGCTCGGAGGTTGCCAGGTTCGGGATGGGGGCGAGCCTGGGCATGCACGTGGTCGCCGTCGCCCTGATCGCCGGCACCACGACCTACCTGACGCCCTATGCGACCACTGGGTACACCGCAGACACCGTCGCCGTCGGGGCCCTGGGGGGCCTGCGCCTGTCGAGCACCACCGCCGGCCAGTTCCAGGCACTGCTGTCCGCGACCGCCCCCTACGTGACACCCGGACGCACCCCGATGCTGAGCCTCGACCGCAAGGAGGGGCTGATCTACCTGCTGGACGGGGTCCCGATCGGCTCCACCTACACCGACTCCGCGACCCCCGCGCGCACCGCCTACCTGATCGCCCTGGCCTGCCGCAACGGTGACGTCGAGGTGTCGCGTGCCCCGGTCCTCCTCTTCGACCGGCCGGTCGACGCCCACGTCGTGTCCGCGCTGCGCGGCTGCGGGTTCGACTTCCCGGGCGCCTTCCGTCGGCTCGCCGTGCCGGGCGGTCCGCCCACGGTCACTGTGTGGGTCCACGCGTGACTGCCGACCTGCGTGCCCCGGGCTGGTGGCGCGACGCCGTGGTCTACCAGGTGTACCCGCGCTCGTTCCAGGACAGTGACGGCGACGGGGTCGGCGACCTGCCCGGGATCACGAGCCGGCTCGACCACCTCCAGCTGCTCGGCGTGGACGTGCTCTGGCTGAGCCCGGTCTACCGCTCGCCGATGGACGACAACGGCTACGACATCAGCGACTACGACGACATCGACCCGCTGTTCGGCACCCTCGCCGATCTCGACGACCTCGTCGCCGGCTGTCACGCACGCGGCATCCGGCTGGTCATGGACCTCGTCGTCAACCACACCTCCGACGAGCACGCGTGGTTCGAGGAGTCGCGCGACCCCGCGTCACCCAAGCGCGACTGGTACTGGTGGCGACCGCCGCGCGACGACGGTCCACCGACCAACTGGGAGTCGGTGTTCTCCGGACCCGCGTGGGAGTACGACGAGCGCAGCGGGGAGTACTACCTGCACATCTTCAGCCGCAAGCAGCCGGACCTGAACTGGGAGAACCCGGAGGTCCGGGAGGCCGTCTACGCGATGATGCGCTGGTGGGTCGACGGGGGCGTCGACGGCTTCCGGATGGACGTCATCAACCTGATCTCCAAGGATCCGACCCTGCCCGAGGTCGCGCCCCCGCCGGGGCGGGACCTGGGTCCGCTCCAGGGTGTGTCCAACGGCCCGCGGCTGC
>JAWWPM010000200.1:0-9271 GCA_033854915.1 Nocardioidaceae bacterium | reverse complement strand
TCGAGGAAGCCGGTCGCGAACAGCTTCCAGTGCCGCTTGTAGGTGACGTAGTTGCGCAGGACCAGCAGGCCGGTGCCCTCCCACGGGCGCAGCGGCGAGGATGACGGAGCCGGCACGGACGCGGCGCTCACGTCGCCATCCTCCGCTCGAGCATCCGCATGGCCAGCCACCAGCCGCTGACCAGCACGACGGCCAGCACCACGACGTTGACCAGGGCGGTCGCACCGTCGACCCGGTCGAGGCAGAACATCCGGGTCAGGTTGACGCCGTGCCACAGCGGGGTGACCTTGGCGACGACTTCCAGCACACTGCCGAGGTTGCTGACCGGGAAGAACGAGCCGGAGAACAGGAACAGCGGAATGAGTCCCAGACGGTAGATCAGGCCGAAGGCTTCGGGGCCGTCGATGAAGGCGCTGAACGCGAAGGTCCACGTTGCGAACGCCATCCCGACCAGCATCGTCGAGAGCCAGGCGAGCACCGGTCCCCACCAGGTCGCGAACACGCCGAACGGCGCCATCACCAGGAAGTAGACCCCGCAGGTCGAGCCGACCCGGAACAGCGTGAACATCAGCATCGCGTTGGCGAGGTCACGGACCTCGAGCGGGCTGGCCATCTGCGCCCAGAAGCTCTTGTGCCACTTGATCGCGGCCATCACCGGGTAGGTCGTCTCGGACACCGCCGTCTGCATCGCCTGGGCCGCGATCAGGCCCGGCACGATGAAGGCGAGGTACGACGTGGCGCCCTCGAGCCGGCTCGGCGCCACGTGCACGAACCCACCGAGCAACACGCCCATCGCCAGCACGTAGAGCAGGGGTGCGACGAACGAGCTGATCACCGACGACTTCCAGGTGCGCCGGTAGACGGTCCAGAAGTAGTCGTACTGGCGGGCCATCCCCTGCCAGGCCGACAACCGTCGGTCGTCGCGGGCGACCGCACCCCCGCTGCTCGAGCCCGTCGAGACCGCCATCAGTCCACCAGGGTCCGGCCGGTGAGCCGGAGGAAGACGTCCTCCAGGGTGGAGCGGCGGACCAGCGTCGCGATCGGCCGCAGCCCGCGCTCGTGGACCTGCTCCAGCACGTGCTCGCCGTTGTCGCTGTAGACCAGGATCCGGTCGGGCAGCACCTCCACACGCTCGCCGAGGTCGGCGATCTTCTCGGCTGTGGCGTCGTGGTCACCGACGGGGAACCGCAGCTCGGCGACCTCGCGGGTGGAGTGCTCACGGATCAGGTCGAGGGGCGAGCCCTCGGCGGCGACCACGCCGCGGTCCATCACCACGAGGCGATCGCACAGCTGCTCGGCCTCGTCCATGTAGTGGGTGGTGATCACCAGCGTCACACCCTGTTGCTTGAGCCGGAACAGCCGGTCCCAGAGCACGTGCCGCGCCTGCGGGTCGAGGCCGGTGGTCGGCTCGTCGAGCAGCAGCAGGTCGGGCCGGTTGATCAGCGAGCGGGCGATGGTGAGCCGTCGTTTCATGCCGCCGGAGAGGCTCTCGACCTTCGACGAGCGCTTCTCGGTCAGCTGGACGAACTCGAGCAGCTCCTCGGCCCGCTCGCGCACCTCGCGCTTGGGGATCCCGAAGTAGCGGCCGTAGATGTAGAGGTTGTCGAAGACGTTGAGCTCGTTGTCGAGGGTGTCCTCCTGCGGGCAGACCCCGAGCCGGGACCGGATCGCCGGGCCGTGCTCGGCGGGGTCCATCCCCAGGATCCGCAGCTCTCCCCCGCTGACCGGCGAGACCGCCGCGATCATCCGCATGGTCGAGGACTTGCCGGCGCCGTTGGGCCCGAGGAAGCCGAACGCCTCGCCGCGGCGTACGTCGATGTCGATGCCCTTGACGGCCTCCACCACCTCACCGGACTTGGCGGTGAAGGACTTGCGCAGGTCGCGGGCCCGGATCATCACGTCTTCTGACACACACCAGACCCTATGCACGACCTCCGACACGAGGACAATCCTTTCGGCGGACGTCCACCTTCTGTCCCACGCGGTTTGCGCCTCGGGCGCGAGGAGCAGACCGGCCGGGCTGGTGACACCCGGCCGGTCAACCGAACGCCGTCAGGCAGGCGGCGCGAAGAGCTCGAGAGCGATGTTGTCGGGGTCGCGGAACGACAGGCCCGAGCCGTAGCCGGCGTCCATGATCTCGCCGTGCGGGATGCCGAGCTCGTCGAGCCGGGCCGCCCAGGCAACGAGCTCGTCGCGGTTCGCACAACCGAAGGAGATGTGGTCGAGCCCCGGCCGGCGCTCGTCGAACTGTTCGGACGTGGCCAGGTCGGGGAAGCCGTGCAGCCCCAGCAGCGTGCCCCCCACCGGGTACACGATGTGGCGGAACGGACCGGTGTCCTCGTCCAGGGCGGGTTCGACTCCGAGGAGCCTGGTGTACCAGGCCTCGCTGCGCTCCAGGTCGCTGACGGTCACGGCGACGTGCGTGATCGCGGGAATGACGGTGGGGAGGGACATGGTGAGGCTCCTTCATGGTTTGTCGATAGGGAACTGGACGACTCATCCCCGAGCGTGCGGTGCAGCGAAGTGACAGCGCCGAGACCGACGCTACCGACGAGGTTGAGCATCTGGTAGCCGTAGGCCTCAGATCTGACGGCTGGAGCGTGCCGGACCCGGAGCCGGACGAGTCCGGTGAAGTTCCTGCCAGGTTGCCCACCGGGTGAACGGGTCTTCCACCACGTCCCGCTGCCACCCGGCCAACCTTTTGCGGGGCTCGCGCGTCCCCGAAGTGTGAGTGTGAAGCCGACGGAGCGACAGGTCGTCACCTTCGACGACTTCGTCCGAGCTCGGCTGCCCCACCTGCTCCGCTTCGGCCGCGCTCTCACCGGCGACGAGCACCGCGGGGCCGACCTCGTCCAGGACGCGCTCGAGCGGGCCCTGCCGAAGTGGAGCCGCATCGAGGAGCCCGAGGTCTACGTGCGCCGGACCATGGTGAACCGCAACGTCTCGGTGTGGCGCGACGTACGCCGCGAGCGCCTCACCGACACCACGCCGGACCGCATCCACCTCGATGCGGAGCGCGACGACGCCCTGTTCGCGGCCCTGCGCCGACTGCCGGTCCGCCAGCGCACGGTGATCGCCCTGCGCTACCTCGCCGACCAGACCGAGGCCCAGACGGCCGAGGCGATGGGATCTTCGCTCGGGACCGTGAAGAGCCAGGCGAGCGCCGCGATGAAGACCCTGCGGACGCTTCTCGGAGAGCAGGAGACGGATCGATGACCGACCTCGAGACCCGGATCCGGGACGGGCTGCACGACGACCTGACGCAGCCGGACGTCGACCGCTTCCTGACCGGCGTACGACGTGGCGTGGCCCGGCGGCGCGGGCGTCGCGCCTCGGCCGGGGTCGCCGCCCTGGTGGCCGCCGTGATCGGCGGCTCGGTGTTGCTGCAGCACGGCCACGACCACCGCACCCCACCGCAGCCGATCACGCACGGGCCGTCGCCGACCCGCGCGGCCGACACCACGGGCCGGGTGGACGACCTCGACACCGCGGGAGGCGAGGTCTACCGACTGACCTCCGACCTCGGCTGCTCGGCGTGCAGCAGCGTGTGGCGCCGCGACCCCTCGGGATCGTGGACGCACCTGTACGACTTCGCCGGCCGGGCGGCGTACGGCGGACACCCCTCGCGCCACTACGGCCCTGTCGACTCGCTGACCATGGCGCCGAACGGTCGGGACGGGTGGGCCGACGGCCACCTGCTGTGGGCGACCCACGACGGGGGGAACACCTGGTCGGTCGTCGAGGAAGGGCCCGGTGCCCGGACGATCTACGGCCGCGACGTGGCGGTCGGCACCCACGTCGCCTGGGCGATGCGGCATCGCCTGTCCGGCGGCACCCTGTGGCGGACCACTCTCGGCTCGGACTCCTGGCAACGCGTCGACGGCGTACCCCGGATCCGCGACGTCGTGCGGTTCGCCGGCGTCACCGCCGACGACCGGGTCGCGCTCCAGGTCTCCGGCGAGGGCGGCTCGGGCAACGCACTCGTCGTCGGCACCCCGGGCGACTGGACCCAGACCTCTCTCCCCTCATCCGCGGACGTCGTCGTCCGCACCGATGGGACGACCTTCTGGGCGAGCCAGCCGGAGCCGCGCGGGATCAGGATGTTCCGCCTGGAGGGTGGGCACTGGGCAGACCTGGGCCGTTTCGCCGCCAGCAGCTGGCTCCCCCTCGACGCCGACCGGGTCCTCCTCGACCAACCGACCGCGATCGTGTCGTTCCTCGGCGCGCCGCAACCGACCGACCTTCCCCGCGGCGCGCGGATCCTCGCCGTCTCGCGGGCGTCCGACGCGACGTTCTGGCTGCTGGCGACGGGTCGCCGCGTCTTCTCCAGCACCGACGCCCTGCACTGGACGCCCCAGCCCTGAGCCCTACGGTGGCTGCATGGACCGTCGCCACGCCCGCTCCGGATCACCCTTCGAGGACTCGATCGGCTTCAGCCGCGCCGTCCGCGTCGGCAACACCGTCTCGGTCTCCGGTACCGCACCGGTGTGGCCGGACGGATCGGTCGACCCGGACCCCGCCGTCCAGGCTCGGCGCTGCTGGGAGATCGCGCTGGCCGCGCTCGAGGAGCTCGACGGGCGGCCCGAGGACGTCATCCGTACCCGGCAGTACGTCGTGACCGCCGACGTGGCGGGCGCTGTCGGTGCCGTGCACGGCGAGACGTTCGGCGAGGTGCGCCCCGCGAGCACGATGGTCGTGGTGGCCGGGCTGCTCGACCCACGCTGGCTGGTCGAGGTCGAGCTGGACGCGATCGTCGGCTGAGCTTCTTTTCCAGGCGACGAGCTCGACCGGGTAGTGGACGTCGAGCCGCAGGTGCCCGCCCAGGCATGGGTAGGGCATCGGATCGCTGCCGGAGCGCCTAGGGCTCGCTGGGGGTGCTGCGCCACTGCGGCACCGAGGCCACGATGTCGCCGACGGGCAACGCGAGGCGGACGAGCTCGCCGTCCCGGGTCACGCCGACGTCGAGCACGTCGCCGACGTCCAGGCGCAGGATGTCGAGGTACTTGGGCAGGTCGACGGACTCTCCCTCGAGGAGGCCGGCCTCGTCTGCGGCGCCACCGGGCCGCAGCCCCGCGATCCGTCGGGTCAGGAAGGTGGAGTGGTCCCAACCGACGTCGAGCACCGGCACGGCGACCGTCTCCTGGACGAAGCGCGGACCGAAGCAGCCGTCACCCGGCCGCCCGGTCCCGGTGAAGACCAGGGCCTCGAGCGCGGGCCACTCGGCGATGGAGAGGACGTCCTCGACCGCGGCACACCACTGCTCGACGCCCACCCGTTCGCCGGTTGAGCGCCGTCGTACGACGTCCCGGACCAGGTCGTCGACACACTGCCGGCCCGAGGTGTCCCGCCGCAGTCGGGTATCGAGATCGGCCAGGTAGAACATGCCGCGTGCGTAGGGCAACCGGTGCGCCAGGAAGTCGGTGAAGAACAGGCGCTGTGCCTCCCGGATGGTGAGGTCGCGACGCGCGTTCGCGTAGCACTCACGGGCCTCGAGGTTGACCGCCGCGAGAAACGCGTCCTCCTCGATCAGGCGGGCGCGGAACGGCACCACGAGGGAGTAGTAGTCGGCGGCCCCTTCGTTGTACCAGGTCACGTCCTCGACCGGGCCGTCGAGATGGAGCCACTCGTGGACGAGCTCGTGGGCGAGCGTCTCGTAGATCGACCCCGTGTCGAGCGGGTGGTCCGGGTTCAGTGCCATCACGAACGACGCCGGATGGGCAGAGCCGTTGAGGCCGCGGTGCGGGTGGGTGCGCAGGAAGACGCGGTACGGGCGGCCAGGCGCGCCGTAGGTCTCGGCCATCAGGCGGTACGTCGTACCGAGCCGTGCACGGAAAGCCTCGACGTCGATGCCGGGCTCCGTGAGCCACCAGATCGAGAGCTCGCCGTCACGCAGATGGCGGTCGGCCAGGTCGCCCCACATCACGTAGGTGTCGCCCAGGCGCTCCAGGCCCGCCCCCGTCAGGACGGTGTCGTCTCCGTCGGTCTCACCGAGGCTCGTGACGAACACCCCGCCCCCGGCGGCGGTCCAGCGCAGCTCGAACGTGGCGTCGTCCTGACCTGGGGGGAGCAGCAGGAAGCACTTCAGGGCGCCCGAGAGGCCGCCGCCTTCGGCACGCAGCTCGAGGGGCGGGGTGGCCGCTCGCGGGTCGTCGGTCTCGGGCTCGGCGAGGTAGGAGATCTCGACGTCTCCCCTCGCGGGCCGCACCGCGGTCCAGACACGAAGCTGTTCCCCGTCGGCGTCCTCGACGACGTCCGCGGACAGGCCCAGAGGTCCCCGTTCGTCCGTCGCCGCCACTGCCTCGTCGCCGAGCCGGAGCGTCGGCGCGCCCGCGATCGAGAGCGGTAGCAGTGCCACCACGTCACCGGTGTCGAAGGTGACGCCGTCGAGGCGCCACGACACCCGGAGCGCTTGCTCCTCCGGCGCCACACTCACGCGTAGATGTGCCATCACCCTCCCCCGATGGACTCGGACCCCCACACGCTACTGCTGGACGACGTCGGATCACCGCTGTCGGTGGCGTGCGCGAGGATGGACGGGTGCCGGAGGCTCTGGAGCAGTTCAGTGCGCCGACCCGGGAGTGGTTCGGGGCGGCGTTCGCCGAGCCGACCCCTGCCCAGACCGGCGCCTGGGAGGCGATCGCGCAGGGTCGGCACGCGCTCGTGGTCGCACCGACCGGCTCCGGCAAGACGCTGTCGGCGTTCCTCTGGGCGATCGACCGGCTGCTCAGCGAGCCCCGGGTCGAGCGCGGCACCCGGGTGCTCTACATCTCGCCACTCAAAGCGCTCGCGGTCGACGTCGAGCGCAACCTGCGCTCGCCCCTGATCGGCATCCGGCAGACCGGGGAGCGGCTGGGCCAGCGCCTCCCGGAGGTGACCGTCGGCATTCGCTCGGGCGACACCCCCGCAGCCGAGCGTCGTACCCTCGCCCGCACGCCGCCCGACATCCTGATCACCACGCCCGAGTCGCTGTTCCTGATGCTGACCAGCCAGGCGCGCGAGAGCCTGCGCAGCGTCGAGACCGTCATCGTCGACGAGGTGCACGCCGTCGCCGGCACCAAGCGCGGCGCCCACCTCGGGCTGAGCCTCGAGCGACTCGATGCCCTGCTGCCGCGGCCGGCCCAACGGATCGGCCTGTCCGCGACTGTCCGCCCGCTCGACGAGGTCGCCCGCTTCCTCGGCGGCAGCGCGGCCGTCGACATCGTCGCCCCGCCCACGGTCAAGCAGTGGGACCTGAAGGTCATCGTCCCGGTCGAGGACATGACCTCACCCGCGCCCTACGACGACTCCAGGCTGGCTGACGGTGAGGCCGAGGGCGACGGCCGCGAGGCCACCTCGATCTGGCCGCACGTGGAAAACCACGTGGTCGACCTCGTCGAGCAGCACCGCTCGACGATCGTCTTCGCCAACTCCCGCCGACTGGCCGAGCGGCTGACCGCGCGGCTCAACGAGATCGCTGCGGAGCGGGCCGGTCTCGACCCAGAGGATCCCGACCCCGCCCCACCACCCCATGGTCAGCCGGCGCAGCTCATGGCCCAGTCAGGCGCCTCGTCGGGCGCCGCACCGGTGATCGCCAAGGCCCACCACGGCTCGGTCTCCAAGGAGCAGCGCGCCCTGATCGAGGACGACCTCAAGCGCGGCCGGCTGCCGTGCGTGGTGGCCACCAGCAGCCTCGAGCTCGGCATCGACATGGGTGCGGTCGACCTCGTCATCCAGATCGAGTCACCGCCGAGCGTGGCCAGCGCCCTCCAACGGGTCGGGCGGGCCGGGCACCAGGTGGGCGAGATCAGCCGGGGCGTGCTGTTCCCCAAGCACCGCGGCGACCTCGCCCAGACCGCGGTCGCCGTCGAGCGGATGCGGTCGGGCCTGATCGAGTCGATGCGGGTCCCGACCAACCCCCTCGACGTGCTCGCCCAGCAGGTCGTCGCGATGGTGGCGATGGAGGCGTGGTCGGTCGACGACCTCTACGACCTCGCGCGCCGCTCCGCGTCGTACACCCAGCTGCCGCGCGGCGCCTTCGACGCCACCCTCGACCTGCTGGCGGGGCGCTACCCGAGCGACGAGTTCGCCGAGCTCCGGCCCCGCGTCGTCTGGGATCGCGTGACCGGCCAGCTCACCGGCCGGCCAGGTGCCCAGCGGCTCGCGGTGACCAGCGGGGGCACGATCCCCGACCGCGGCCTGTTCGGGGTGTTCCTGGTCGGCGGCAGCAATGAGCAGAGTGGCCCCGGCCGACGGGTCGGAGAGCTCGACGAGGAGATGGTCTACGAGTCCCGGGTGGGCGACGTCTTCGCGCTCGGTGCGACCAGCTGGCGGATCGAGGACATCACCCACGACCGGGTCCTGGTGACACCGGCGCCGGGCGTCCCGGGCCGGCTGCCCTTCTGGAAGGGCGACGCCCTCGGCCGGCCGGCCGAGCTGGGCGAGGCGATCGGCGCCTTCACCCGCGAGCTCGGCGCGAGCTCACGGGAGTCTGCGATCGAGCAGGCCGGCGAGCGCGGGCTCGACCCGTGGGCTGCGGGCAACCTGGTCGGCTACGTCCACGAGCAGGTAGAGGCGACCGGCGTGCTGCCGAGCGACCGCACCCTGGTCGTGGAGAAGTTCCGCGACGAGCTCGGCGACTGGCGCCTGGTCGTGCACTCCCCCTACGGCACACCCGTGCACGCGCCCTGGGCGCTCGCGATCAACGCCCGGCTGCGCGAACGGTACGGCGTTGACGGCCAGGCGATCGCTTCCGACGACGGCATCGTGATCCGGATCCCCGACACCGACGCCGAGCCACCTACCGGCGAGGTGATCGCCTTCGAGCCCGACGAGATCGAGGGCCTGGTGACCCAGGAGGTCGGTGGCTCGTCGCTGTTCGCTTCGCGCTTCCGTGAGTGCGCCGCGCGGGCGCTCCTGCTGCCTCGTCGCGACCCCGGGCGCCGCTCGCCGCTGTGGCAGCAACGCCAGCGCAGCGCCGCCCTGCTCGAGGTCGCCTCGAAGTACCCGTCGTTCCCGATCGTGCTCGAGGCCGTGCGCGAGTGCCTCCAGGACGTCTACGACCTGCCGGCGCTGGTCGGCCTGATGCGGCGGGTCCAGCGTCGCGAGGTCGGCATCCACGACGTCGACACCCACCAGCCGTCTCCCTACGCCCGCAGCCTGCTGTTCGGCTACGTCGCGCAGTTCGTCTACGAGGGCGACTCCCCCATCGCCGAGCGTCGTGCCGCCGCCCTGGCCCTCGACCAGGGGTTGCTCGCCGAGCTGCTCGGCCGGGCCGTGCTCCGCGAGCTGCTCG
>JAWWPM010000199.1:0-2990 GCA_033854915.1 Nocardioidaceae bacterium | reverse complement strand
CGGTGTCGATCTGGCAGAAGTCGCAGCGCCGGGTGCACTGGTCTCCGCCGATGAGGAAGGTCGCCTCGCGGTCCTCCCAGCACTCGAAGATGTTGGGACAGCCGGCCTCCTGGCACACCGTGTGCAGGCCCTCGGACTTCACCAGCCCGAGCAGCTCCTGGTACTCGGGACCCATCTTCGCGCGGGTCTTGATCCACGACGGCTTGCGCTCGATCGGGGTCTCGGCGTTGCGGACCTCGAGGCGCAGGAGCTTCCGGCCCTCGGGCGCGGCGTTGGTGGGAGGGGCTTGGGTCACGTGGGCCAATGGTACGCGGGTGTCCCAGCGGCTCAGGTCACGGCACGTCGCGGCGCCGGAACGACGCCGCAGAGAGGGCGACGGCGACCGCGAGGAAGGCGCCGAGGTAGGCCGCGGCGTCGCCCTTGGTGACCGTGCGCTGGCCCTGGCAGACGGCGCTGAACCCCTGCTGGGTCCGGCACGACGGTGGTGGCGGCACGAAGTAGTGCACGCTGCCCAGGATCCAGGCCCCGACGTTGACGTGGGGGAACCAGCGGTCGCTGACGCCGAGGGCGGCCAGGATCAGCGAGCCGAGCAGGGCCAGCCCGAACAGGATCCCGAGGGTGGCGACGGTGCTGCGGAAGAACATCGTGAGCGCGAAGGCGCCCAGCGCGCCGACCGCTGCCAGGACGACGCCGCGCAGGCTCTCGCCGCGGATGTACGACGTGACGTGGGGCGAGACGTCGAGGCCACGCGACGAGGCCAGCAGCAGGATCGCGGCCCAGAACGCCGCCAGCACGACCGCGCTGGTCACCCCCGCCACCACGAAGACAGCCCCGGCCTTGGCCGCCCAGACCCGGAGCCGCCGGGGCTCGAAGAGCAGCTGGTTGCTCATCGAGCCGGAGCTCCAGTCGGCGCCGGCGAACGTCGTACCGAGGAGCATCAGCAGGCCGGTGAGCAGCACGATCACCGTCGGCCCCAGGCCATGGGAGAGGTCGCGCACGTCGAGCGGTGAACGGGAGAGGAACCAACCCACCTGTGGGCCAACCGTGGACGCGCACTCGTCGGCCGACGAGGCGCCGAAGCGCTCGGGATGCTGCTGGCAGGCACGGAGCTCGCGCTGCATGCCGTGCCGCTGGGACAAGGTGTCGACCTGCTGCTGGGCGTGCTGGAGCTCAGCGGCGGAGACCGGGCGGGTGTTCCACGCGGTGGCGGCGAAGATCACCGCCGGCACCACGACGCACGCCATCAGCAGCACCAGCACGGCGCGTCGCCAGCGCAGCCGGGTGAGCTCGACCCCGAGCAGCCGGATCATGCGTCCTCCTCGGGCTCGTGGCCCAGCGTGTCGTGCGCGGTCAGCTCCAGGAAGAACGACTCGAGGTCCTGGCGGACCGGCACGAGCGACTCGACCCAGAGGTCGTGCGCGGCCAGGGCCCGGGCGATGTCGGAGCCGGCGCGGTCGGTGGCCACGCTCACGCCGTCGCCGGCGCGGGTCGTCTCGAAGCCCGCGGCGTCGAGCACGCGGGCGGCCGCATCGGGGTCCGAGACGCCCACGCGGTACGACGACGTACCGGACCGGAGCAGGTCGTCGACCGTGCCCGAGGCGAGCATCCGGCCGTTGCCGATGATGGTCGCCGAGGTGCAGACCTGCTGCACCTCGGCCAGGATGTGCGAGCTCAGCAGCACCGTGACGCCCGACTGCGACAGGTCGAGGATGGTGTCGCGGATCTCGCGGATCCCGGCCGGGTCGAGCCCGTTGGTCGGCTCGTCGAGGATCAGCAACGACGGCTCCTTGAGCAGGGTCGCAGCGATCGCGAGCCGCTGCTTCATGCCCAGCGAGTAGGACTTGTAGCGGTCGCGGTCCCGCCCGGTCAGGCTCACCGTCTCGATCGCCGCGTCCACGCGCGCCATCGGGGTGCCGAGGGTGCGGGCCAGGAGCTGGAGGTTCTGCCGTCCGGTGAAGTTGGGGGAGAACTTCGGCGACTCGACGACCGCGCCGATCCGGTCGATGACCTGCGGCAGCGCCCGGGGCACCTCGGTGCCGAACAGCCGCATCGTGCCGCGGGTGGCGCGGGCCAGACCGAGCAGCATCCGGATGGTGGTGGTCTTGCCCGAGCCGTTGGGGCCGAGGAACCCGTGCACGCCACCGGCCGGGACGGCGAGTTCCAGGTTGGCCACCGCGACCCGTCGCCGCCCGCGCCGGTCGTAGAACTCCTTGCGCAGACCGGACGTCTCGATCACGAGATCAGCCACGCGTCACCCTCCCCGTCGGTGGAGGGACGATGCTGTCAGCCGCGGCCCCCGATGGCCGCAGGACGCGCCGGAGGTCAGGGCGTCAGCAGCTCGATCCGCGGGCCGCGGCCGGGGTCGGGCCGCGGCTCGTAGTCGGGCGTCGGGGTGTACGGCGTCCAGGCCAGCAGGTCGGTCAGGTGCCGACGCACGCTCGGGAGCACCTCGGCCACGGTGACGTCGCGACGCAGCTCGGCGGTCAGCGAGGTGACGCCAGCGTCGGAGATGCCGCAGGGCACGAAGCGGTCGTACCACGACAGGTCGACGTCGCAGTTGAGCGCGAAGCCGTGCATAGTCACACCTCGGCTGACCCGGATGCCCAGCGCCGCGATCTTGCGCTCGGGCTTCGGGCCCCACGCCTTCAGCCAGACGCCGCTGCGTCCCGGCACCCGCGCCGTCTCCAGGCCGAAGTCGGCACAGACCCCGATCAGCGCCTCCTCGACCCGGCGCACGTAGTCGACGACCAGGACGTGCTCGGGCAGCCGGACGATCGGGTAGCCGACCAGCTGGCCGGGCCCATGGAAGGTGATCAGGCCGCCACGGTCGACGTCGATGACGGGGGCGGTGCCAGGGTCAGCGGGCCGGTCGGCGGCCGAGGTGCGCTTGCCGGCGGTGAACACCGGTGGGTGCTCGAGCAGCCAGACCGTGTCGGGCGCCTCGCCCGCGGCGACCTGCGCATGGATCTGGCGCTGGGTGTCCCACGCGG
>JAWWPM010000198.1:0-2558 GCA_033854915.1 Nocardioidaceae bacterium | reverse complement strand
ATCAGGCGCTGTCGATCGGAACTACTGCGGCCAGGAACTTTCGATCGCATCGAGAGTCGCCTGGTCGCTCTGCCCGAGAATCCACTGGGTCATCTGCTTCCAGAAGCTGCCCGCACCGACATCGGAGGGCATCACGTCGGAAGCGTCGAACCGAGCAGTCGAACTCGGGTCGGTGAGGATGCTGACCGACAGCTTGTCGATCGGGTCGACGAACACGCTCGGGTCGACAGCCTGGTTGGCGGTCGCCCAGCCCGACGAGTGCGCCTCGGCGTTGAGCTGCGCCTTCGCCGTGGCCCATTCGCCACTGGCCAGGTACAGCTGGACGGCCTCGACCTGGGCGGCGTCGTTGAACGCACCCACGAACTCGCCACCCACCTCGACGACCTTGCCGAAGTCCTCGCTCATGGTGGGCTCGTAGAAGGCGAAGACGTCGCCGTCCTCGGCCACCTTCGTGCCCGCCGGCCAGTTGGCCGCGTAGAAGTTGGCCTGGGCGTGGAACACGCAGTCACCCTTCGCGACCGGCAGGCCACCGTCCTGGAACGGCGTGGTCGCGATGGACTTGACGTCACCGATGCCGGCGTTCACGTAGTCCGTGTTCTTGACGATGCTGCCGACGGTCTGCAGCACGTCCAGGACCTTGGGGTCGTTGAACGGGATCTTGTGCTGGGTCCACTGGTCGTAGACGTCAGGTCCGTACTTGCGGAGCATGACCTCTTCCATCCAGTCGGTGAGCACCCAACCGGTGGCGTCGCCGGACTCGATGCCGAGGCACCACGGCTTGTGGCCGTCCGCAGCGGCCTTGTCCGAGGCTGCGATCAGCTCGTCCCACGTGGTGGGGATGGTGTAGCCCCACTGCTTGAAGTACTTCGGCGAGTACCAGATCAGCGACTTCAGGTTCGCGCCCAGTGGCGCACCGAAGAAGTGGTTGAGCACGCTGCCGTAGCCGACCCAGGACGGCACCCAGTTGGCCTCTGCCTCGGTGGTCAGCGCGTCGCTGGCCAGCTTCAGGTCACCGCTCTTCGCGAAGGTCTGGAGCAGGCCCGGCTGCGGGAAGATCGCGAGGTCGGGCGCGTTGCCGCCGTCGACCTTGGTCTTCAGGGCCGCCTCGAACTCCTTGCTCGGCTGGTACTGCACATCGATGCCGGTGCACTTCTCGAACTGCTTCACCGACTTGATGTGATACCCGATCTCCGGCTCGGTGATCGACGTGTAGATGGTGACCGTCGCACCGTCGTAGTGGCCGTACTTGCCGTAGTCGGCGCAGTCACCGGACATCGTCACCGGGGTGATCTTGCTGGCCGGCTGCGCGGCCGGGTCCGGTACCCCGCTGGGGGCCGGCGTGCTGCTGCCGCCGCCCGTGTTGCCGCCGCCGGTGTTGACCGGCGTCCCGCCGTTACCACCGCCACTGCTGCTGCACGCAGCGGCAGTCGTGAGGGCGAGGGCCGC
The DNA here is from genome assembly GCA_033854915.1 of Nocardioidaceae bacterium. Lineage (GTDB taxonomy): Bacteria > Actinomycetota > Actinomycetes > Propionibacteriales > Nocardioidaceae > Nocardioides. The sequence continues at coordinate 1,112 of JAWWPM010000198.1, read as the reverse complement.
CGTGGCGAACACCACGGAGATTCGCTTCCACTCCATCTGTAGCCCGTCCTTCTTCGTCAGGTCTCAGTAAGCGCTTGCAGCACCATGGCACAGGTCACACTCGGAACGGAAGAGTGTTGCCGGAGCGTTACCAACGGGAGTCTTCGCCCCATCCCTGCGGGACCGGGGGCCTCGAGACGCAGAAATGCCTCCGTCCGATGAGGACGGAGGCATTCCGTGCGTTTCGGACAGCCGCGGTGCGCTGGCGGGCTAGTCCTGCCCGGGCGTCGTCTTGGCGATCTGCATCAGGAACTCGATGTTGGTGTGTGTCTTGCGCAACCGGTCGAGCAGCAGGTCGAGCGCCTGCTGCGGCTCGAGCGCGTGCAGCACCCGGCGCAGCTTGATGGTCACCGCGAGCTCGTCCGGCGACAGCAGGATCTCTTCCTTGCGCGTCGAGGACTGGTCGACGTCGACGGCCGGGAACACCCGCTTGTCGGCGATCTTGCGGTCGAGCTTGAGCTCGGCGTTGCCGGTGCCCTTGAACTCCTCGAAGATCACCGTGTCACCGGCGGAGCCGGTTTCGACCAACGCGGTCGCGATGATGGTCAGCGAGCCGCCGTTCTCGATGTTGCGGGCGGCGCCGAGGAACCTCTTCGGCGGGTACAGCGCGGTCGAGTCGACGCCACCGGACAGGATGCGGCCGCTCGCCGGCGCGGCGAGGTTGTACGCACGCCCGAGCCGGGTGATCGAGTCGAGCAGCACGACGACGTCATGACCCATCTCGACGAGCCGTTTGGCCCGCTCGATGGACAGCTCGGCGACCGTCGTGTGGTCGACGGGCTTCCGGTCGAAGGTCGAGGCGATGACCTCGCCCTTCACCGAGCGCTGCATGTCGGTGACCTCTTCGGGCCGCTCGTCCACGAGCACGACCATCAGGTGCGCCTCGGGATTGTTGTGCGTGATGGCGTTGGCGATCGCCTGCAGCACCATCGTCTTGCCGGCCTTGGGCGGCGACACGATCAACGGCCGCAGTCCCGACGAGGCGAAGAACCGCGTCGAGTTCACCAAGCTGACCCCGCTCTACCCGCAGGAGCGGCTGCGCCTCGAGACCGAGCCGCACATCCTCACCACCC
>JAWWPM010000197.1:0-5681 GCA_033854915.1 Nocardioidaceae bacterium | reverse complement strand
ACATCGGCTACGCCGGCACCCAGAAGTGCCTCGGCGTCGCGCCCGGACTGGCGCCGTTCACGATCAACGACCGCGCCTTCGAGCGCCGGGTCGAGAAGCCGCGCAGCTGGTACCTCGACCTCGGACTTCTCGGCGGCTACGTCGGCGAGGCCGGCGTCAAGGAGGGCAGCAAGGGCGGCGGCAGGACCTACCACCACACGGCCCCCGTGGCGATGGTGGTCAGCCTGCACGCCGCCCTGGTCCGGATCCTCGAGGAAGGGCTGCCCGCCGTCTGGGCCCGCCACGAGGACGCCGGTCGCCGCCTCCAGGAGGGCCTGGTCGAGATGGGCCTCGAGCTGTTCGCCGCCGAGGGCTCGCGCCTGCCCGAGCTGACCACCGTCAAGGTGCCCGACGGCGTCGACTCGGCCGCCGTACGCCGTTACCTGCTCGAGGTGCACGACCTCGAGATCGGCGCGGGCGCCGGCACGTACGCGAGCACGGTCTGGCGGATCGGCCTGATGGGCCACAACGCGCGCCCCGACGCCGCCTTGCTCGTGCTCGCCGCCCTGAAGGACGCCCTGGCTCAGGCCGGCTGAGGCTCGCCCACCGACTCCGCCACCAGCGCCGCGAGCTCGTCGCGGGTCGGACCCGGCGCGTACGCCGGACGCCAGCCGCCGGCGTACACCTCACGCGCGATCGGCTCGGCCGCCCGGAGCGAGGCCGGCAACGCAGCCATGGACAGGTAGCCCTGGGCCGATCCCATGATGTCGGGCCGGACCTCGGCCGCGGCAAGGATCAGGTCGGAAGGGAGTGGTGCCTCGACGTCGATGTCGGCGCCGTTCCAGCGCTCCACCCGGGCGGTGTCGAGGTGGATGTGGTCCTCGACCCAGGGCCGCATCGTTGCGGCGCTCCACTCGTCGAACGCCATCCCGACCCCGGCCAGGTCGTCGGAGTCCTGGTCGAGCAGGCTCAGCAGCGACTCGCACTGCCACAGCGTGGTGGTCAGGCCGCGGCCGAAGACGGGTGTGGTCGTTGCCGCGCTGTCCCCGACGAAGAAGAGCCCGGGCAGCACGAGCTCGCCCTCGGTCGTGGTCTGGCCGCGATAGACGTTGAGCAGGGCACCACCGGCCAGCACGTCGGTCACCGGCTCCGACCGCTCGGGGTCGGTCCAGACGTCCAGGCCCGGGATCGCCCGGGTCGCGGCCTCGAAGGCGGGCGCGTGCCGCAGCCCGCGCAGTGCGTGGTCGGAGTCGCGGCGCACGATCAGGACCGAGAAGTAGCCCTGCTCGTGGCGGAAGATCAGCGAGAGGTAGCCGTCGAAGTCGGCCTCCCAGGCGATCGGGTTGGTCATCGGACCCGGGTCGGCGCCGGGTCGTAGCCGGTAGACCCGGTCGACGTAGGCCTGGCCGCACGGGCCGCCGATGCCGTGCCGCTCGCCGAGCGACCTGGTCGCCCGCCCGGCGCGCCCCGAGGCGTCGATGACCACGTCGGCGTCCAGCCGGACGCCGTCGACCGTCAGCCCCGCGGCGCGACCGCCCTCGGCGACGACCCCGTCGACGTGGCCCTGCCGGATCTCGAGGCCCGGCGTCGCGGTGGCCGCGGTGCGCAGGGCGCGCTCGAAGGTCTCACGCCGCGAGCGCAGCCCCAGGGTCGTCAGCTCACCTCCGGGCGGCGTGAACTCGATCGGCTCGGCCCCGGCCCGGAGCCAGAGGTCCACGGCCTCGGGGAGCTCGCGGCCGAGCGAGTCGACGACCGTCTGCCGGAACGCATGGGCGTGGTGGAACTGCATCACCCCGCGGCGCGCCCATGTGGCGCTCTGCGCCGGCCCCGCGTCACGGTCGACCGCGACGACGTGATGTCCTCGGCGGGCCAGCGCGCTGCCCAGGTAGAGCCCGGCCGGTCCGGCACCGATGATGGCGATCTGCATGTGTCATTCCCCCGTCGTACCGTTCTCGATATTGACTACACTGAGGATGCAGTCAATTACCGTCCCACGTCAACAGATATTCAGGAGGTGTGTTGAGCCGGCCACGGACCTACCACTCTCCGGCGCGTGAGGAAGCCGCAAGGCAGACCCGGCGCCGGGTCGTGTCGGCGGCCCGCGAGCTCTTCGAGGCACGGGGCTACGCCGGTACGACGATCGATGCGGTCGCCGAGCGGGCCGGGGTCAGCCGGCGCACGGTCTTCCTCTCGGTCGGGTCCAAGGCCGAGCTGCTCAAGACGGCCTGGGACTGGGCCGTGGTCGGTGACGACGAGCCGGTGCCGATGCTCGAGCGGCCGCACATCGTGGCGATGCAGCAGGTCACCGACCCCGAGGTGCTGGTCCGGCACTGGGTTCGGCAGATCATGAGCGTCGGTGACCGCGTCGCGGCCCTGGCCGCGGTGCTGGCCCGTGCCCAGGACGTCGACGCCGAGGCGGCCGCCCTCCAGGAGCGGATCGACGTCGAACGCCGCACCGGCGTCGGAGGGTTTCTGCGCCACCTCGAGTCGGTCGGCGGCCTACGGGCCGGGCTGACCGTGCCCGAGGCGGTGGACATGTGCTGGATCCTGATGAACCCCCTGCTCCAGCAGCGGCTCCTGGTCGAGCGCGGCTGGACACCGGCCGACCTCGAGGACTGGCTGCTGCGGCTCGTCCGGGCCTCCCTGCTGGGCTGACGACTGGGCTGACGTCTGGGCTGACGTCTGGGCTGACGACTGGGGCACGAACGCCTAGGGTGACGCCGTGGCGGAGACCAGGTGGGAGCAGGCGCGGGCCCAGGAGCGCGCGGCCGGACAAGGCGGCTACGGGGCGCACTTCGCACGGCTGCTGGCCGAGGGCGTCGACATCGAGGGCGAGGCCCGGCTGGCCGACGCGCTCGCACCGCGCGGGGCCTGGATCCTCGACGCAGGCTCGGGCATGGGTCGGGTCGGTGCGGCGCTGACGCACCGCGGGCACCACGTCGTCGGGGTCGACTTCGACCCCGAGATCATCGACCAGTCGCGCGACACCTTCCCCGAGCTGCCCGTGGTCACCTCGCGGCTCGACGAGCTGACGCCCTCGACCCTGGCCACGGGCGGCTTCCCCACGTCGTACGACCTGATCGTCTGCGTGGGCAACGTGATGATCCTGCTCGCGCCCGACACCGAGCGCGACGCCCTCGGTGCGATGGCCGCCCTACTCGCGCCGGAGGGCCGGATGCTGGTCGGCTTCTCGCTCAGCGACGCGCCCGCGCCCACCGCTCGTCCCTACCCGGCCACGGAGTTCGCTGCCGACGCGGCGGCGGTCGGCCTCGCCGTGGAGTCGCGGCACTCGTCGTACGACCTCGCGCCCTTCACCGACACCAGCACGTACGCCGTGCACGTCCTGCGGCACGCCTGATCGCACAGGCCGGGGTGGGTCTCGACCCCGCTCGACCACCGAGAAACGACCGCTCGACCACCGGGGCAGAGGGTTAGCGATCGTTAACCTTCGCCGCTAGCATGTGCCCATGAGTTTCGAGCTGTCGCGCGAGCACGAGGAGTTCCGCCAGAGCGTCCGCGAGTTCGCGGAGGCCGAGATCGCGCCGTACGCCGCGCAGTGGGACCGCGACCACCACTTCCCGACCGATGTCGTGCAGAAGATGGGCAAGCTCGGGCTGATGGGGCTCACCGCGCCCGAGGAGTACGGCGGCGCCGGCGAGCACGGCGACTTCAGCAGCCTGTGCGTGGCGATCGAGGAGATCGGCCGGGTCGACCAGTCGATGGGGATCACCCTCGAGGCGGCGGTCGGTCTGGGCATCAACCCGATCCAGACCTTCGGCACCAAGCAGCAGCAGGACACCTGGCTGCCCGACCTCGTGGCCGGCACCACGCTGGCCGGCTTCGGCCTCACCGAGCCCGGCGCCGGCTCGGACGCCGGGGCGACGCGCACGCGCGCGGAACTGGTCGGCGGCGAGTGGGTCGTCAACGGCGCCAAGCAGTTCATCACCAACTCCGGCTCCGACATCACCTCCTGCGTGACCGTCACCGCGAAGACCGGCGAGCGCGCGGACGGCAAGCCCGAGATCTCCGCGATCATCGTGCCGAGCGGCATCGACGGCTTCACCGCCGAGCCGCCGTACGACAAGCTCGGCTGGCACGCCTCCGACACCCACGCGCTGACCTTCGAGGACGTCCGGGTGCCCGAGGGCAACCTGCTCGGCGACCGCGGTCGTGGGTTCTCGCAGTTCCTGGCCACCCTCGACGACGGCCGGGTCGCGATCGCCGCGCTCGCGGTCGGCTGCATCCAGGCCTGCGTGGACGCCAGCGTCAAGTACGCCGGCGAGCGGCAGACCTTCGGCGGCCCGATCGGCCGCAAGCAGGGCCTCGCCTTCCAGATCGCCGACCTCGAGGTCATGCTGCGCGCCAGCCGGCTGCTGACCTACCAGGCGGCCGCGATGAAGGACGCGAGGCTCCGCGGCACCGGGTCGAAGGCGGGCGAGTTCAAGCAGGCCGCGGCCGTCGCCAAGCTCTACGCCACCGAGTCGGCGGTCACCGCCACCCGGATCGCCACCCAGGTCTTCGGCGGCTACGGCTTCATGGAGGAGTACCCCGTCACCCGGATGTACCGCGACGCCAAGGTGCTCGAGATCGGCGAGGGCACCTCCGAGGTGCAGCGGATGCTGATCGCCCGCGGGCTCGGCCTCCCCGTCGAATGACCCCTCGCTAGCCTTCGAGTCGTGCGACTCTTCCGCGACCTCCCACCCGAGGTCCGCGCCCTGACCGGGGTCGCCTTCATGGTGGCGCTCGGCTTCGGCCTGGTCGCGCCGGCGCTGCCGCTCTTCGCCACCCAGTTCGGCGTCGGCAAGGCCGCCGCCGGGGCGGTGGTCAGCGCGTTCGCCCTGATGCGGCTGCTGATGGCGCCGTTCGTCGGTCGGCTTGTCAACGCCGTCGGCGAGCGGGTGCTGCTCGCCACCGGCATCGGAGTCGTCGCGGTGAGCAGCGCCCTGGCCGGGCTCTCGCAGTCCTACTGGCAGCTGCTGGTGCTGCGCGGCGTCGGCGGCGTCGGCTCCATCATGTTCAGCGTGAGCGCGGCCAGCCTGCTGGTCCGGGTGACGCCGAGCCACCTGCGCGGCCGCGCCCAGGGCGTCTGGGCGGGCGCCTTCCTGATCGGGCTGGTCTGCGGGCCTGCGGTCGGGACGGTCGCGACGTTCTCGCTGCGGCTGCCGTTCCTCCTGTACGCCGGCACGCTGGTCGTCGCCGGGCTGCTCGGCCTCGGTGCACTGCGGCACAGCGAGCTCGCGGCCCGTCAGTCGGTGCGTTCCACGCCGCTGGCGCTGTCGGTGGCCCTGCGCAACCGGGCCTACCTCGCGGCGCTGGCGGCGGCGTTCGCCGGCGACTTCGTGCTCGTCGGCGCACGGTCCGCCCTGCTCCCGCTCTATGTGCGCGAGTCCCTCCACCGGTCCGCCGGCTGGGCCTACGCGGCGTTCCTGATCGTCAGTCTGGTCAGCGGCGCGCTCCTGCTGCCGATCGGGAAGGTCGCGGACACCGCAGGCCGCCGACCCGTGATCATCGTGGGCCTCCTCGTCGGTGCGTTGGCGTTCCTCCTGCTGCCGACGCTGCCGGCGATCGCCGGACTGGTGGCCGCGACCGTGCTGATCGGCGTGGCCGCGGCGTCGGACTCGGTGGCTCCGGGAGCGGTCATGGGCGACGTCGTGGCCGGCACCGGTGGCACCGTGGTCGCGGTCTTCCAGATGGCCGGCGAC
>JAWWPM010000196.1:0-8041 GCA_033854915.1 Nocardioidaceae bacterium | reverse complement strand
TGGCGCCACCGTGCAACGGGCCGTAGAGAGCGCCGACGCCGCCGGCGACCGCGGAGTAGGGGTCGACCTGCGAGGAGCCGATCGAGCGAACGGCGTTGGTCGAGCAGTTCTGCTCGTGGTCGGCGTGCAGGATGAACAGCACGTCGAGTGCCTTGACCAGCCGCTCGTCGGCGGCGAAGCGGTCCTCGCTCATCTTGAACAGCATGGACAGGAAGTTGGCGGTGTAGCCGAGCTCGTTGTCGGGGTAGACGAACGGCTTGCCCTGCGCGTGCCGGAAGGACCAGGCGCCCAGCGTCGGCATCTTCGCGATCATCCGCACGATCTGGAGCTGCCGGATGCTGTCGTCCTCGATGTCGCGTGCGTCGGGGTAGAACGTCGACAGGGCGCCGACCGAGGCCATCAGCATGCCCATCGGGTGGGCGTCGTAGCGGAAGCCCTCCATGAAGCTCTTGACGTTCTCGTGCACGAACGTGTGATAGGTGATGTCGTGCTCCCACGTCTCGTACTGCGTCTGCGTGGGGAGCTCTCCGTGCACCAGGAGATAGGCGACCTCGAGGAAGGTCGACTTCTCGGCCAGCTGCTCGATGGGGTAGCCGCGGTACTCGAGGATCCCCTCTTCACCGTCGATGAAGGTCACCGCGCTCTTGCAGGAGGCCGTGTTCACGAAACCCGGGTCGTAGACCGCCAGCGGCTGCCCGTCCGAGCCCTTGATCTTGCCGAGATCCGCGCCCTTGACCGTGCCGTTCTCGATGGGTACGTCGTACTCCTGGCCGGTGCGGTTGTCGCGGACACTGAGGGAGTCAGTCACCGCTCCAACTTAGTCGCGGGTCCTCCGGAGAGCGAATCCGGTTCCGGTGCCCGGGGCGGATGCCCATTTCGTTACCCGTTGCATCTCGACGTGCCTCCCACCTGCCGCGTTATGCTCCGGCCACCGTCAGGAAGGACGCCATGACCGAGAACTCCAAGGACCTGCAAGCGCGCCTCGCGGCAGTGCCGATCTTCGCCGGGCTCTCCCACCGTCAGCTGGGCAAGCTGGTCGACGCGTCGCGGACCACCACTCACCAGGCCGGCCACGAGGTCGCCAGGGAGGGTGAAGGCGCCCTGGCGCTCCACGTCATCCTCGACGGCACCGCCGAGGTCACCGTGCACGGCAAGCCCAAGCGCGAGCTGAAGGCGGGTGACTACTTCGGTGAGATCAGCCTGATCGACGGCAAGAAGCGCTCGGCTTCGGTCACCGCCCTCACCGACCTGCACACGATCGCCGTACCGCACGGCCCGTTCCAGGGCCTGCTCGAGAACGAGGCAGGCGTGGCTGCCGGGCTGCTGAAGATGGTCTGCTCGCGGCTGCGGGAGGCCGAGGCCGACTAGGTCTCCAGCGCATCCAGCTCGGCGAGCCGGGCGGCGATCTCGGCGTCGTAGCTGCGGATCTCTTTGCGCGCGTACATTTCCGCGGCCTCACCGAGGAGCCGCCGTTCGAGCTCGAAGTCCCCGGCTGTCCGCGGAACCTCGCTCAGCCACCGGCGGAGGTCTGCCCGGTGCCACACCTCATCGGTGGCATCTACAGCTCCCAGCGCCTGCGCGGCGAGCTCGGCCGAACGCTCGAGGTCTCCCGTGCGGGCGGCCAGGATCGCCCGGCAGGCGGCCAGGTAGGAGACTGAGAGGCCGTCGTACGGCGAGGTGTAGGTCGCTGCCTCCTCGACCAAGGGCACCACCGACTCGATGGGATCGCCACGATCCAGCATGTGCAGGGCCTGCATCAGGATGTACGTCGATGCATGGCCGAGGTCGCCGGTGCGGCGGAACCCGTCGTTGACCCGCTGGAGGTATGCGATCGCCCCGTCGATGTCGTGGTTCATGATGTAGGCGTCGGCCATCAACGGCGACGTCGGCTCGAGGACGACGCCGGCGGCGTACAGCTCCTCGCCCCGGGCCGAGGCCGCGGCGATGATGTCCGCCGCCTCGGGAGAGCAGTCGGCCGTCGCCACAAGAGCGTCCCATAACATGTCGATCGGCTGGTGCCTTGTCGCAGGGCCCTCCAGGGCGTTCTCGGCGCGGATGCGCTCTCTGACCTCCCGGAGCGGGGCGTCGCCGAGAGACAGCGCGACCACATGCAGTCCCTGGGCGTAGCGGACGTCGGCAGGCGACCCGATCCGGATGACCTCTTCGGAGTGTGTTGCGGCGTCCCCCCACAGGGCCCGCAGCGCCGAGCACAGTGACTGCGCCCGGAGGCCGCGGACGATCCAGCCCTCGTCTCCAGCCTCACGGCCCAGCGCGACCAGCTCCTCCGCCGAGGCGGACACCTCAGCCGGGTCGATGGCACCACCGACGGACATCTGGTGGACGCCCCGCATCACGATGAGGAAGGCACGGTCAAGACCACCGGGGCCATGACCCAGCTCCGCCTCGTAGGCTCCCAGTGCCTCGCCGAGCCGATCCATCAGGTTGGCCTCTGAGCAGCTGACCACGTGCCGCGCGAGGATCTTTCGACGCGTCGTGGCGGTGGACGGGCCCAGTGCCATCGCTCGCTCCAGATAGGAGACGGACGTGTCCTCACGCTCGCGATCGCGTGCCTGGTCGGCCGCGAGGACCAGCGCCTCGACCGCGCGATCCACCAGGGCGTCCGCGTCCGGATCCCGTCCCGCCAGCTCTCGACGGTAGCGCGCGGCCTCCTCCAGATGATGGGCGACGAATCCGGACTTCTCGTCGCCGATCTCGTCATCCAGGGCGATGGCGTCGGCGAACCGCTCGTGCAGGTCGGACCGCAACGCCTTCGCCATCCCGTCGTATGCCGCGTCCCGCACCAGGACGTGCTTGAACGCCCAGGAGTCGCCCCGCGCGGACGTGAGGGGACGGATGAGGTCGCGCCCCGCGAGGGCCGCGAGCACGTCCGCGAGGCGCAGCTGCGGCTCGACCAGCATCTCGGCCTGGGCAGTCTTGAACTCCAGACCGATCACCGACATCCGCTCCAGCAGGTCGCGTTCGTCAGGGGGCAGTCGGTCGAGGCGGGACGCGAGCAGGGCGGTCACGGTCGGGGGCAGCTCGGCCCGCCCCAGCGGATGGACAACCCTCCATACCGCTCCGGACCGGTGTTCTAGCACTCCGGACTCCACGAGGTGCGTCACGATCTCCTCGATGAACAAGGGATTGCCACCCGTCCAGTCCGCCACGGTGGAAACCAGACCCTCGGGCGGCTCCCCTCCGAGCACCGCAGCCACGGCCGCACCCGTTTCGGTGAGGTTCAAGGGGTCGAGACGGAGCACTGAGGCGTCGACGTCGTCGGTGTCCCACTCCGGGTGCAGCTCCAAGAGCTCGGGCCGCGCCTGGAAGACCAACAGCAAGGGGACGTCCGTGACCTCCTGACCCAACCGCTCGATCAGCTCGAGGAGGGTGGGCTCGGCCCAGTGCAGGTCGTCGATGCACAGGACGAGTGGGCGGCGGGAGGCGATCTCCTCGATCAGCCGGCGCACGGACCAGAAGGTCTGTTCGCTGCCGGTCGGCATCTCCGCCTTGCCCAGCAGAGCCAGGAGCGGTCCGACGACGCCGTCGGCGTCGGGTGCCCGACCGAGCACCTCGTTCAGGGAGTGCCGGGTGATCTCCGTCGACTCGGTGCCGGACAGATCGAGCGCGTCCCGCAGCGCCTGGACCAGCGGCCAGTAGGTGATGCCCTGGCCATACGACAGACACCGTCCCTGCGCCACCCCGGCACGAGCACCGACGCGGCCGAGGAACTCGCCGACGAGCCTGGACTTCCCCAGCCCGGCGGCGCCGACAACGGTCAACCGGTGCGTATGCCCCGACGCCGCGGTCTGCTCGAAGGCGTCGTCTAAAACGCGGTTCTCGCGTTCCCGCCCGACCAGCACGGCATCGTCGCGCCAGCGGCGGGAGTTCGCGTTGAGCAACCCCAGGAGCCGGTACGCGGGTACCGCCTCCGCCTTGCCCTTGGCCATGATCGGCTCGACGGGCTCCGCGTCCACGGCGTCGCGGACCAGGGCGTACGTCGTGGCGCCCAGGAGGATCTCGCCGTCGCCGGCGGCCTGTTCCAGCCGGGCCGCGGTGTTCACGGCGTCCCCGGTCGCGAACGAGCCACCCGCCCGGGCCGAGCCGGCCACCACCGAGCCGGTGTTGACTCCGGTGCGGATCGCGAACCGAACGCCGTGCCCGGCCGTGAGCTGCTCGGACAGCTCGGACACCGCCACACTGAGCTCGTGGGCCGCCCGCACCGCCCGCAGCGCGTCGTCCTCGTGGATCGCAGGGATGCCGAACACGGCCAGCACCGCGTCGCCGACGAACTTCTCGACGGTGCCCCCGTGCCGCTCGATCGCGGCCCGGGCGACCGCGAAGTAGCGGCCCATCACGGAGCGGTAGGCCTCCGGGTCCAGCTGCTCGCCCATCGCGGTGGACCCGGTGACGTCTGTGAACAGCAGGGTGACGGTCCGGCGGGTCTCTCGGTCCGCGCCGGGGGAGACCGGCGTACCGCACGCGAGGCAGAACTTCGCGACCGTCGGGAGGGCGGCCCCGCACTCGGCACAGGCGAGGCTGATCGAGGGCATGCCGCTCCCCATGAGGGGATGGTAGGCGCTGGGCGACCCTCGGTGCCCTGCACTTATGCCGGACTTATGCCGGGGGCAGCGCGGCGGCGTCTCCGAGCTCGGCGAGCCGCGCCTGGATCTCCACGTCGTAGCTGCGGATCTCCTTGCGTTCGTATCTCGCCGCGGCCTCCCGCAGCATCCGGCGTTCGAGGGGCGCGTCCCCGGCCGCCCTCGGGACCGGGGCCAGCCAACGCCGCAGGTCTGCCCCTTGCCACACCTGCTGGGTCCGGTCGATCACCCGTAGTGCCTCCTCTGCCAGCGCGTCCGCCGAGGGCTGGTCGCCGTCGCGAAGTGCGAGGAGCGCGCGACAGCCGGCTTCGAAGGCGACCGAGAGCGCGTCGTACGGCGATGTGTAGGAGGAGCCCTCCTCCACCAAGGGCAGCACGGCCTCCGACGGATCGCCGCGACGGAGCATCAGCATGGCCTGCTGGAGAATCGTGGTGGAGGCGAAGCCGGTGTCGCCGGCCCGGCGGAAGCCGTCGTTCACCTCCTGCGCATAGGAGATCGCCCCGTCCAGGTCGTGGTTCATGTCCGAGACGGTGACCATCATGGAGAGGTTGGCGTCGGGCACCTTGCCCTCCGCGTGCAGGTCTCGGATGCGGTCCGCGTTCGCGGCGAGGACGTGCGCCGCGTCAGGTGTCACGTCGGCGGCAGCGACCACGGAGCCGATCATCAGGGCGCGCATCTCCTGCAGGGCGCTCGTGTCTTCCCGGAACCCCCGCTCGTGCATGAATGCGCTGACCTCGTGCAGCGGTGTGTCGCCGTACATCAGGGCGACGCCCCGCATCTTGCGGGCCGCTCGGGCGTCGGCCGGCGACCCGATCCGGATGATCTCGTCGCCGTTGGTCGTGGCGTCGTCCCACAGCGCCGCCACCAGTGCGCAGTCGGACAGGACCCGCAGGCCGTCGACGACGGCCCGAGTGTCGCCATCGCGGTGCCCGAGTGCCGTCAGCTGCCGGGCCAGGAGCGCGGTCGCAGCGGGGTCGGTGTCGCTGGTGAACATGTCGAGCGCGGATGCGATCGTGGCCGCGAACATGCGCGCGCGGGAGTCGGCGGTCTCCTCCAGGTCCGCGAGGGCCGACAGTGCGGGACGCAGCCGCTGGAACTGCCGTGTCTCGTAGAGAACGAAGCACAGCCTCTCGAGGACGCGGCGCAGCTGCGCTGTGGCCGGGTGGAGAGCGGCCGCCCGCTCCAGGTAGGCGACGCACGTCTCGAAGTGGTCCTGGTCACGGGCCTCCGCGCCGGCGGTGACCAGCGACCCGACCGCCCGCTCCACCAGGGCGTCCACCCGCGGGCCTCCTACGGCGACCTCCCGGCGGTGGCGTGCCGCCTGCTCGAGGTGGTGGGCCACGAGCCCGGACTGCTCGCCCCCGGCCTCGACACCCATGACGAGGCCGTCGGCGAACCGCTCGTGGAGGTCGGCCCGCAGTGACTTGGCCAGGCCCTCGTAGGCGGCGTCGCGGACCAGGACGTGCTTGAACGCCCAGGAGTCGTGGTACGGCGTGCGGACCCGGCGCAGCACCTCACGCCGGGTCAGCGAGGCCAGGAGCCGTCCGACCTCGGGGACGGTCCCCGGCTCGACCATCAGCTCGGCGTCGGCGACGGTGAGCTGCAGCCCGATCACCGACACCCGCTCCAGCAGGTCACGTTCCTCCGGCGGCAGCCGATCGAGGCGTGAGGCCAGCAGTGCCGACACGTTGGGCGGCAGCTGCGCCTGGTCCAGTGCGCCCACGAGACGCCAGCTCGAGCCGTCGTCCGCCAGTGCCCCCGACTCGACGAGGTGCGCGACGATCTCCTCCACGAACAGCGGGTTGCCTCCCGACCACGCGGCCACGGTGTCGGCGAGCCCCTCGGGTGGCACCCCGTCCAGCAGCGCCGCCACCGAGCTCCCGATCTCCTCGGATCCGAGCGGGTCCAGCCCGAAGGTCATCGCGTTGAGTCGCCCCGTGCCCCAGCCGGGGTGCTGCTCCAGCAGCTCGGGTCGTGCCTGGCACAGCAAGAGGATGGGCAGGTCGGCGACCTCGTCGTGCAGGCGGGCGAGCAGGTCGAGCAGGCTCGGCTCGGCCCAGTGCAGGTCGTCGATGCTCAGCACCAGCGGCCGTCGCGTCGCCAGCTCCTCGAGCAGACGGCACACCGACCAGAAGGTCTCCTCGCTCCCGCTCGGCGTACCGGACTTGCCGAACAGGGGGAGCAGCGCGTCGGCGACCTCGTCCCGGTCGCGTGAGCTCCCCAGGGCCTGCTCGAGCGCGTGCCGGGTGATCTCGTCGGACTCGGTGCCCGAGAGACGCAGCGCCTGGCGCAGCGCCTGGACCAGCGGCCAGTACGTGATGCCCTGCCCGTAGGCCACGCACCGCCCCTTGGCCACGCTCGCGCGGTCGTCGACCCGGATCAGGAAGTCGCCGACCAGCCGGGACTTCCCGATGCCGGGTGGGCCCAGCACGGTGACCAGGTGGTTGCGGCCCGAGGTCAGGGTGCGCTCGAGGGCGTCGTCGAGGGCGCGGCTCTCGTGGGCCCGCCCGACCAGAGGCACGTCCTCGCGGCGCCGGTGGCCGTGCACGGCGTCGAGGACGCGCCGCAAGCGGTAGGCCGGCACGGCCTCGGCCTTGCCCTTGGCCGGCACGGGGTCGACCGGCTCTGCCTCCACGGCGTCGCGCACCATCTGGTACGTCGCGGCACCGAGCAGGATCTCGCCAGGGCCGGCGGCCTGCTCCAGGCGGGCCGCGGTGTTGACGGCGTCGCCGGTGGCGAACGAGCCGCCCGCCCGGGCGCTGCCGGTGACGACGGTCCCGGTGTTGACGCCGGTCCTGATCGCGAGCTGGACGCCGAGCTCGCTGCGCAACGCGTCCGCGAGCTCGAGCACCTCTGCGTTGAGCTCGTGAGCCGCCCGGACGGCACGCAGCGCGTCGTCCTCGTGGACGTCGGGGACGCCGAAGACGGCCAGCACGGCGTCGCCGACGAACTTCTCGACGGTGCCCCCGTGCCGCTCGATCGCCGCGCGGGCGACGTCGAAGTATCGGCCCATCACGCCGCGGTAAGCCTCCGGGTCCAGCTGCTCACCCATCGCCGTCGACCCGGACACATCGGTGAACAGCAGCGTCACCGTGCGACGTGACTCCCGGTCGGACGGTCCGGGCACGGGCGTGCCACAGGCCGGGCAGAACCTCGAGCCGGCAGGGAGCCGGGCCCCGCACGCCGTACAGTCCACGTCGGCCGACGACGTCCCGCTCCCCATGGAGGGATCGTAGGGCCGTGGCCGTTTTGGCGCCTGAGCGTGGCGGCCGGTAGATTGTGCGGTCGCGACTCCTGCCGCGCCTGACCCGTCAGGTGCAGACCCGGATGAAGAGAAGCCGGGCAGTGTTCGTCAGAGGTCGCGGCTCCACCACCCGGTGGCGATCGTCCCCGGGCCCGACGAACGAGTAAGGCAAGCGCGTGCGCACGTACAGCCCCAAGCC
>JAWWPM010000195.1:0-8191 GCA_033854915.1 Nocardioidaceae bacterium | reverse complement strand
CGACCGCGAGAAGCGGGCCGTCATCCTCACCGCCGAGGGCCAGCGGCAGGCGGCGATCCTGACCGCCGAGGGCGCCAAGCAGTCCTCGATCCTGAACGCCGAGGGTGCGCGCGAGTCCCAGATCCTGCGTGCCCAGGCCGACCGCGAGGCCTCGATCCTGCGCGCCCAGGGCGAGGGCCAGGCCATCCAGACCGTCTTCCAGGCGATCCACGACGGGCAGCCCGACCAGTCGCTGCTGGCCTACCAGTACCTCCAGATGATGCCCAAGATCGCCCAGGGTGACGCCAACAAGGTGTGGGTCATCCCCTCGGAGATCACCAAGGCACTGGAGGGGCTCGGCTCCTCGATCCACGAGATCGCCGGCATCCCGCAGAAGGTCGAAGGCCCACTCAAGCGGGTCGACATGGGCTCGACCGAGCCGGCCGTGCTGCGTGGCTCGGGTGCGCTCGACCGCGAGCTGTCCCAGGCGAACAAGGCCGTCGAGGATGCCATCGCCGAGGCCGAGCGGTCCGCCAACCCCGGTCGCAACGCCGAGGGCAACACGCCCCCGGCTGCGCCGGCCGAGCCGCCGGCCCACAAGGCCGGCCCTGAGACTGATCTGGGCACCGCTCCGCCGGAGGCGCCGCCCGCCCAGTGACAGCCCTCCAGATGGCGGCGGTCCTCCTCGCGGGGCTCGCCGCCGGCACCATCAACACCGTGGTGGGGTCGGGAACGCTGATCACGTTCCCGACCCTCCTCGCGTTCGGCGTCCCGCCGGTCACCGCCAACGTCTCCAACACCATCGGCCTCGTACCGGGGGTCGCCTCCGGGGTGTGGGGCTACCGCCGCGAGCTCGAGGGACAGCGCGGGCGGGCGGTGCGGCTCGGCAGCGCCTCGATCGTCGGCGGCGCGATCGGCGCGGTCCTGCTCCTGTCGTTGCCCGACTCGGCGTTCTCGGCGATCGTGCCGGCTCTGATCATGGTCGGCCTGCTGCTGGTGGTGCTGCAGCCGCGGATCTCGACGTGGGTCGATGCCCGCCACGAGGGCGCGCGCGCCGCGAACGGCCCCTGGTGGGTCTGGCCCGCCGTCCTGGTCTCCGGCGTGTACGGCGGCTACTTCGGAGCCGCGCAGGGCGTGATCATCATGGGCGTGCTGGGCATCGGCATCGCCGAGACGCTGCAGCGCCTCAACGGCCTGAAGAACGTGCTGGCCGGCCTGGTCAACGCCATCGCCGGGCTGATCTTCGCCCTCGTCGCCGACGTCGACTGGACCGTCGTACTCCTGCTCGCCGTGGGCTCGGTGATCGGCGGCCAGCTCGGAGCCACGGTCGGCCGGCGCCTGCCGCCCCTGGTCCTGCGCGTGGTGATCGTGGTCATCGGCCTGGTCGCGCTCGCGGTGTTCCTGCTCAGGTGACGTACGCCGTGAGCCAGCGGTCCAGCTCGGCGAAGGCCTCCGCCCGGGGCGCCTCGCGAGAGAGGAAGACGTCGTGCCGCGCGTGGGCCACCCCGACGTAGGTGACGTGCCTGCCCAGGGCGGGCGACCAGCGGCGGATCTGCTCCACGTCGAGCACGATGTCGTGGGTGTGCACGACCTCGCCCATCTCGGCCGGGTTCGCCGAGGCCGCGCTGGAGAGCACCAGCACCGGGAAGGGCAGGTCGAGCCCGGCATGCAGCTCGGCCTGCCCTCGCCGGATCGCGGCCAGCCAGCCGGCGTAAGCGGGCCACGACTCGATCGGTTTCCACGCCAGGTCGAAGTCCCACTCGCCGTCGTGGTCGCGGTGCAGGCTGCGGGCGTAGAAGCCGGTGACCGTGCGGGGGATCACCCGCTTCGGCACGCGCCGGGCCAGCCGGGTGACCACCGGGGTGATGACGTGCCGGAGCACGGCCGAGCCCTGGAGGTCGAGCCACGGCGCGTTCAGCACCGCCGCCACCGCGGGCGTGCGCCGGTCAGCGGCCCAGAGCGACACCGTGAGACCGCCGGTCGAGTGCCCGCTCAGCACGACCTCGGCGTGGTCGCGGGAGACCAGCTCCCAGGCGGCGTCCAGCTCGGGGAAGTAGTCGTGCAGGTCGGTGGTGAAGTTCGGCGTCTGGTGGGGGAGCAGTGAGCGGCCGTACTTGCGCAGGTCCAGCGCGTAGAAGTCGTAGCCGCGGGCGTTCCACCACTCGGCGTACGCGACCTGGAAGAAGTAGTCGGCGAAGCCGTGCACGTGCAGCACCGCTCGTGGCGTGGGCTCCTCGGCCGCCCGCCGGACCAGCGTCGCGACGACGGCACCCTCGTCGTCGTCGGGCAGCTCGATCGTCTCGACGGTGTACGGCGCTCCCAGGACGTCCTGGACCCGGGCTGGAGCGCTCATGCGTCCAGTCTGTCAGCGATCCGTTCGGTCGCGGCCGCGACCAGGGCCGCGAACAGGCTGGTGTCGTCGCGCACCTCGGGATGCCACTGGACCGCCAGGCAGAAGCGCGGGCCCGGCCGCTCCATCGCCTCGAGCGAGCCGTCGGCGGCCCAGGCGGTCGCCTCGAAGCCGGGATGGGCGGCCACCGTCTGGTGGTGGTGGCAGCCGACCTCGACCCGTGCGCCGAGCAGACCGCGTAGGCGCGACTGCTCCGCGGTCGTCACCTCGGTGGTCCCGAACATGGCACCCCCGGGGCTGTGCTCCTCGTGCCCGACGAGATCGGGCGTGTGCTGCACGAGCGACCCGCCGGCCGCGACGGCCATCAGCTGCATCCCGCGGCAGACCCCCAGCGTCGGCAGCCCGGCTGCGTCGGCCGCACGCAGCAGCGCGGTCTCCCAGGCATCACGGTCCTCGCGCCAGCCGGCCGTCCGCGCGTGCGGCTCCTCACCGTAGCGTCCCGGGTCGACGTCCGCTCCGCCGCTGACGACCAGCCCGTCGATCCGGCTCACCACGGCGGCGGCCACCTCGTCGGACGCGGTCGCCGGCGGCAGCAGCACCGGCACGCCCCCCGCGGCTACGAGGGCGTCGGAGTACTGCGCGTGCAGCACGTCGGCCGGGGTGTCCCACACGCCCCAGCGCGCCCGCTCGCGGTAGGTGGTGATCCCGATCAGGGGCGGCTCAGAGCGGCGTGACATAGGCACCGGAGATCCCTCCGTCGACCAGGAACGTGCTGGCGGTGATGAACGACGACTCGTCGGAGGCCAGGAACAGCACGGCGTTGGCCATCTCCTCCGGCTCGGCGAAGCGGCCCATGGGCACGTGCACGAGTCGGCGGGCAGCGCGCTCGGCGTCCTTGGCGAAGAGCTCCTTGAGCAGCGGCGTGTTCACCGGTCCCGGGCACAGCGCGTTGACCCGCACGCCCTCTCGCGCGAACTGCACCCCGAGCTCGCGCGACATCGACAGCACGCCGCCCTTGGACGCGGAGTAGGAGATCTGCGAGGTGGCGGCCCCCATCACCGCGACGAACGACGCGGTGTTGATGATCGAGCCCGACTTCTGCTCGAGCATGTAGGGCAGGGCGGCCTTGCAGCACAGGTAGACGCTGGTCAGGTTGACCTCCTGCACGCGCCGCCAGGCGTCGAGCTCGGTGTCGAGGATCGAGTCGTCGTCCGGTGGCGAGATCCCGGCGTTGTTGAACGCGATGTCGACCGAGCCGTAGCGCTCCTTGGCCAACGCGAACATCGCGTCGACCTCGTCCTTGCTGGTCACGTCCACGTGGGCGTAGGTCACGACGTCCTCACCGCCGAGCTCACCGACCAGGGTCTGGCCGCGCTCGTCGTCGATGTCGCCGATGACGACCCGGGCGCCCTCCTCGACGAAGCGCCGGACGGTGGCCAGGCCGATGCCCGAGCAGCCCCCCGTCACCACCGCGACCTTGCCGTCGATGCGTCCTGCCATGAGAGTCCTTCCGTTGCGCTGGTGGTGGTCTCGACCACGCTCGACCACCGAGTGGGTCTCGACCACCGAGGGGTCAGTGGGCGATGAAGACGTTCTTCTCCTCGGTGAACGCGAACGGCGCGTCCGGACCGAGCTCCCGGCCGAGCCCGGACTGCTTGTAGCCACCGAACGGCGTCCAGTAACGCACGCTGGAGTGGGAGTTCACGCTGAGATTGCCCGCCTCGACGCCCCGCGCCACCCGTAGTCCGCGGCCGAGGTCGGCGGTGAAGATCGAGCCGGACAGGCCGTAGTCGCTGTCGTTGGCGAGCGCGACCGCGTGCTCCTCGTCGTCGAACGGCATCACCGCGACCACGGGGCCGAACACCTCCTCGCGCCAGATCGGCTCGGCGGGGTCATGCGACTCCACCACGACCGGTGGAAGCCACCAGCCGGGTCCGTCGGGCGCCGATCCGGTGAAGGCAATGGTCGTGCCGTCGAGGTAGCGCTGCACGGACGCTCGCTGCCCGGACGAGACCATCGGCCCCATCTCGCTGTCCTCCGCGGCGGGGTCCTTGACCCGCAGGTCGCGGACGGCGCTCTCGAGGCGGCCGACGAACTCGTCGTACGCCGCCCGCTCGACCAGGATCCGCGAACGGGCGCAGCAGTCCTGCCCGGCGTTGTCGAACACGGCGTACGGCGCGCTGGCCGCGGCCGCGGCGACGTCGGTGTCGGCGAAGACGATGTTGGCGCTCTTGCCGCCGAGCTCGAGGGTCACCTTCTTCACCTGGTCGGCACAGCCGGCCATGATCTGCTTGCCGACCTCGGTGGAGCCGGTGAAGCAGACCTTGCGCACCAGCGGATGCGTGACGAAACGCTGACCGACCACGGATCCCTTGCCGGGGACCACCGTCAGCACGCCGGGCGGCAGCCCGGCCTCCACGGCGAGCTCGCCGATCCGGATCGCGGTCAGCGGGGTGATCTCGGCCGGCTTGAGCACCACCGCGTTGCCGGCCGCCAGGGCAGGTGCGAAGCCCCAGCCGGCGATCGGCATCGGGAAGTTCCACGGCACGATCACTCCGACCACGCCGAGCGGCTCGTGGAAGGTCAGATCGACCCCGCCCGGCACCGGGATCTGCCGGCCGAACAGCCGCTCGGGCGCGGCGGAGTAGTAGTTGAGGCAGTCACGCACGTTGCCCGCCTCCCAGCGGGCGTTCCCGATCGTGTGACCGGCGTTGGTCACCTCGAGCTGCGCGAGCTCCTCGTTGTGCGCGTCGACCTTCGCGGCGAAGGCGCGCAGCAGGCGTGCCCGCTCCCCGGGTGCGACCGCGCGCCAGGCCAGGAAGGCGTCGTGGGCGCGCTCGATGGCGGCATCGGTCTCGGCCTCGGTGGCCGACGGGACCTCGGTGAACGGCTCCGCAGTGACCGGGTTGATGAGCGTCGTCGTCATCCGCTACATCCTCTCGAAGCCGCGGGCGAGCTCCCAGTCGGTCACCGTCGCCTCGAAGGCGGCGAGCTCGACGTCGGCCGCGTTGGTGTAGTGGTCGACGACATCGTCGCCGAAGGCGGCCCGGGCCAGGGCGGAGCCGTGGAAGGCGTCGCGGGCCGCGCGCAGGGTGTGCGGCACGTGCTCCGCGTCGGAGGAGTAGGCGTTGCCGACCAGCTCGTCCTCGAGATCGAGCTCCTGCTCGATGCCGTGCAGGCCACCGGCCACCATCGCGGCCAGCGCGAGATAGGGGTTCACGTCGCCGCCGGGCAGGCGGTTCTCCATGCGGGCGCTCGGGCCGTGCCCGACGAGGCGCACCGCACAGGTGCGGTTGTCCAGGCCCCAGGCGATGGCGGTCGGCGCGAACGATCCGGCGGCGAACCGCTTGTAGGAGTTGACGTTGGGCGCATACAGCAGCGTGAAGTCGTGCATGGTCGCCAGCACCCCGGCGATGAACCGGTCGTAGAGCGGTGAGCGTCCGTCCTGGTCCCAGAACACCACCGTGCCGTCGTCACCACGCAGCGACAGGTGGATGTGGCAGGAGTTGCCCTCGCGCTGGTCGTACTTCGCCATGAAGGTCAGCGACTGCCCGTGCTGGGCGGCGATCTCCTTGGCCATCGTCTTGTAGACGCTGTGGTTGTCGGCGGTGACCATCGCGTCGGCGTAGAGGAAACCGACCTCGTGCTGGCCGAAGTTGCACTCGCCCTTGGCTCCCTCGACGTCGAGCCCGGCGGCGTACATGTGGTTGCGCAGGTCGCGCAGGAGCGGCTCGACGCGGGTGGTGCCCACGATGGAGTAGTCGACGTTGTACTGGTTGACCGGGGTGAGGTCACGCCAGCGGCGCTCGTGGGCCTGCTCGTACGTCGTGTCGAAGGCGATGAACTCCAGCTCGGTGCCGGCCAGCGCCACCAGGCCCCGCTCGGCCACCCGATCGAGCTGGGCTTTCAGGATGGTGCGCGGCGACTGGGTCACCGGTGCGTGGTCGAGCCAGACCAGATCGCACTGCACCAGCGCACTTGCGGGCAGGTGGGGGAGCAGCCGGATGGTGTCGTAGTCCGGCACGAACTCCATGTCGCCGTACCCCTTCTCCCACGAGGAGATGGAGTAGCCACCGACGGTGTTCATGTCGATGTCGACCGCCAGCAGGTAGTTGCAGCCCTCGGTGCCCGACTCGAGGGCCACGTCGAGGAAGTAGCGCGCGTGCAGGCGTTTGCCCTGGAGGCGGCCCTGCATGTCGGTGAAGGCGAGCACGACGGTGTCGATCTCGCCCCGGTCGATCCGGGCCCGGAGGTCGTCCAGGGTGAGGTAGCGGTCGTTGGGTGGCATGGGTCTCCTCGTCCTCGGTCAGCCCAGCAGGCCGCGCAGCAGCGCGGCCGTGTCGTCGCAGTGTTCTTCCATGACGCGTCGCGCCCGGTCGGCGTCTCCCCCGAGTACGGCGCGGGTCAGGGTCGCGTGCTGCGCGTCGGAGTGGGCGATGTTGGTCTGCAGTACCGGGATGGCACTGAGCATCTCGTGCAGGCTGGACTGGACGGAGGTGACGGCCTCGACCACGCGCGGTGAACCCGACAGCGAGGCGACCGTGAGGTGGAACCGCGAGTCCGCCTGGCGGTGGCGGGCCCGGCTGGTGGCCTTCGCGACAGCGCCATGGGCCGCCTCCAGCCTCGCCCGGTCCTGGTCGTCGAGGTCGACCGACGCGGCCAGGGCGGCGGCACCGGGCTCGACGATCCGGCGGTAGGTGAGGGCATCCAGCCAGTCGGCGCGCTGGGCGGCCGTGGTGTTGTCGGCGGTGCGCGCCGACGGACCCTGGGGCTTCATGGTGACCACGCTGCCGCCCCCGCGACCACGCCTGGTCTGGACCAGCCCGGCCGCCCGGAGCGCGGCGATCGCCTCGCGCACCGTGGCCCGCGAGACCTCCAGCCGGTCGGAGAGCTCACGCTCGGGCGGGAGCATCGTGCCGAGGGGGTAGACACCCAGCCTGATGGCGGTGGCGACCTGCTCGACGCAGGCCTCGAAGGCGTGGTGGCCGCGGACCGGGCGCAGCACGGACTCCGTCAGATGCGGGAGCGGCTGGGCGGTCACGGGGTCAGTCTGGCATCGACCCGCCACGTGTCAATGGTCTGGGTTCATACCGAATTAACGCGTGGCTATGGACTACGGAATCACAACGGGTCTAGCCTCCGGCCAACCGGTTCCGCTTCTGAAAGGGTGCACCGATGCCCGAATCGCACGAACCCGTCGCCTATCACGAGCTCAGCGACGACGAGAAAACTCTGGCACGACTCGGGTACAGCCAGGAGCTCCACCGATCGTGGTCGGGGTTCTCCAACTTCGCCATCTCCTTCTCCATCATCTCCATCCTGGCCGGCTGCTTCACGACGTTCGGCCAGGCGTGGAGCAACGGCGGCCCGATCGCCATCACCTGGGGCTGGCCGGTGATCGCCGGGTTCATCCTGATCATCGGCTTCACGATGTCCGAGCTGGTCTCGGCCTACCCGACGTCGGGTGGCATCTACTGGTGGGCCTCGAAGCTCGGGGGTCCGGCCGCGGGCTTCTTCACCGGCTGGCTCAACCTGATCGGCCTGATCGCGGTCACCGCATCGGTCGCGTACGGCGCCGCCAACTTCGTCGACATCTTCTTCGGCCTGCTCAGCAAGAACTGGGCGCAGCACTACAGCCTGCAGCGGGTGTTCATCGAGTTCGTGGTCATCTTGATCCTGGCGGCCCTGGCGAACATCTTCTCCAGCCACCTGCTGGCGATCGTGAACAACGTCTCGGTCTGGTGGCACGTCGCCGGCGCATCCCTGATCGTCCTCGTGCTGATCATCGTGCCCAGCCACCACCAGAGCGTCGGCTGGGTGCTGAGCAACCGGATCAACAACTCGGGGTACGACGGTGGCGCG
>JAWWPM010000194.1:0-3315 GCA_033854915.1 Nocardioidaceae bacterium | reverse complement strand
GGCATCGGCAGGGGAGACGCGGTGGCGCTCTACGTGCCGATGACGCCCGAGGCCGTGGTCGCGCTCTACGCGATCGCCAGCGTCGGCGCGATGGCGGTCCCGCTGTTCTCCGGCTTCGCGCCGGGCGCGATCGCGTCGCGGCTCCAGGACGCCGGCGCGAGAGCCGTGGTGACCGCCGACGGGACCGTACGGCGCGGCCGCATCTCGGCGATGCTCCCGCAGCTGCGGGCGGCGCTGACGTCGTGCCCGAGCGTCGAGCACGTGATCGTCGTCGACAACCTCACGGATCCGGTGGCTGAGGAGCGAGGCACGGGCGTCCCGAAACCACGCGAGACCGCCTGGGCCGACCTGCTTGCCCACGACCCCGACCCGGAGGTCGAGCCGACCTCCGCGTCGGACATCCTGCTGCTCGCCTACACCTCCGGCACCACCGGCCGGCCGAAGGGAGCCGTGCACACGCATGCCGGCTTCCTCACCAAGGTGGCGATGGAGGTCGCCTACGGCTTCGACCTCGCACCGGGTCGCACGTTCTGCTGGATCACGGACATGGGCTGGATCATGGGCCCGCTCTCGATCCTGGGCACCCACGCCAACGGCGGCACGCTGCTCCTCTACGAAGGCTCACCCGACGTCCCCGACATCAACCGGATCTGGCAGCTCGCCGAACGCCACGCGATCTCCATGCTCGGCGTCTCGCCGACCCTGATCCGCACGCTGCGGGCGTCGAAGACCGGCCTGCCCGATGCCGACCTGTCCGCCATCCGGGTGATCGGCTCGACCGGGGAGCCCTGGGACCCCGACTCCTACGAGTGGCTGGCTCGCGACGTGCTCGACCAGCGGGTGCCGATCATCAACTTCTCCGGTGGCACCGAGGTCGGCGGCTCGTTCCTGTGCCCCTACCCCGTGGAGGAGATCCGCAGCTGCTCGCTCGGCGGGCCCGCGCTCGGGATGGACGTGGACGTCGTCGACGACCATGCCCAGTCGCTGCGCGGAGCCGTCGGGGAGCTGGTCTGCCGGCAGCCCTGGCCGGCGATGACGCACGGCATCTGGAACGACCCCGATGGCGAGCGTTACCGCGAGGCGTACTGGTCGACGTTCCCGGGCCTGTGGCGCCACGGCGACTACGCCCTCGTCGACGGGGACGGCAGCTGGTTCATCCTCGGCCGCTCGGACGACGTGATGAACGTGGCGGGCAAGCGGGTCGCGCCGGCCGAGATCGAGTCGGTGGTCGCCACCGACCCGGCCGTCTCGGAGTGCGCCGTGATCGGGGTGCCGGACCCGACCAAGGGGGAGTCGGTGTGGGTGTTCTGGGTCGCGCGCGGTGACGCGGATCCGGACGACGTGGTCGCGGACCGGCTGCGGAGCCTGGTGGCGAGCGAGGTCGGCAAGCCGTTCGCGCCGTCGACGGTGCTGCGGGTCGGGCAGCTGCCGAAGACCCGGTCCGCCAAGATCCTGCGCCGTGCCGTCAGGGCCGCGGTGCTGGACACCGACCCGGGCGACCTGTCCGGTGCGGAGAACCCCGAGGCGGTCGACACGATCCGCGCGCAGGTGAAGGCCCTGGCCCGATGACTCAGACGTCGATCGCGGTGCGCTCCTCGACCTCGAGGACCGCCTCGGCGTACGCGTGCACGTGCCGGTCCATCCGGCGTACGGCGGCCTCGGGGTCGTGGTCGCGGATCGCACGGGTGATCGACAGGTGGGCCTTCACCGTGGTCGCTCGCACGTCGTCGTCGATGAAGCCCTGGTTGTCGGTGGAGTCGTAGATGGCACGCGACAAGGCCCGCATGAAGCCGGTGAGCAGCTCGTTGTGGCTGGCCACCGCCACCGCGACGTGCCAGTCGACGTTGGCCTGCAGGAAGTCGGCGAGCGACCCCTGGCGCGCGATTGCCTCGTTGGCCGCGTCGAGCACGGCGAGGTCGTCGTCGGTGCGGTACTTCGCGGCCAGCCGTGCACACTGCGGCTCGATCGACTCGCGGGTCTCGAGCAGGGCGGTCATCCGGATCTGCTGGCCGCGGATCACCAGCCCGACCGAGCTGGCCACGGACGCCTCGCCCGGCTTCTGCACGAAGGCGCCTCCGGAGCGGCCGGTCTTGATCCGGACCAGCCCCTGCACCTCGAGGATGCGCAACGACTCGCGCACCGTGGTCCGGCTCATCTTGGTCTGCACCACGAGCTCACGCTCGGGAGGCAGTGCCGTGCCCTCGGGGAACTCCCCGCGCAGGATGCGCTCGCGCAGCTCGTGGGCCAGCACGTCGGAGGCCTTCGACGCCGGCACGCTCGCCGCCTTCGCCATGGTGCACCCCGTTCTCGCCCGATTGGTCAGACCTAAGTTAGCAGCGGAGGAGGACGCCTCGTGCGTGGACAGCTGAGCGACGAGCAGGAGGCCTACCAGGACGCGCTCCGGGGCTGGCTGGGCAAGGCCGCCGACCCGTCCACCGTGCGCGGGTGGCTGGACGGGGCAGACGACGCGAGCTTCGAGAAGCGCTTCGCCGACGACGGGTGGGCCGGGGTCGGGGTGGCGGAGGAGTGCGGCGGCCAGGGCGGTGGGCTGGTCGAGCTGGCGATCACCGCCCAGGAGCTCGGCAGGTCGTGTGCCCCCTCCGGGAGGTGGCTGGCCTCGGTGCTCGCGGCACCGCTGCTCGGCGCGCTCGACGGTGCACTGCTGGTGCCGGCCGACGCGATCCCGCACCTGGCGGCCACGACCGAACGCGTGCCCCGGGTGCTGGGGGCCGGGTCCGCGCGACGCTTCGTCGTACCCGGCTCGGAGGGGCTGGCCGTGGTCACCGCCGAGCAGGTCGAGGTCACCCCACGCTCGCTGCTCGACCGGTCACGCTCGGTCGCCGACCTCCGCGTCACGGAGGCGGGGACGCCCCTCGACGTCGACCCGGCAGTCCTGGTGGAGGCATCCGCGCGGGCGGCCGTGCTGGTCGCGGCGGACGCACTCGGCGCGTCCGAGCGGATGCTCGACCTCGCCGTGGAGTACGCCGGCCAGCGGCACCAGTTCGGCGTACCGATCGGATCCTTCCAGGCGGTCAAGCACGCCGCGGCGACGATGCTCGTCGGGATCGAGGCAGCCCGGTCGATCGTGTACTTCGCCGCCGCGTCGGTCGACGCCCCGGCCGACCGGCGGGACCCGCAGTGGCTGCTGCACGCCGCGGCCGCGAAGGCGCAGGTCACCGCGGAGGCGGCTCGAGCCGCCGACACGGCGCTCACGCTGCACGGAGCGGTCGGCTACACCTGGGAGCACGACCTCCAGCTCTCCTACAAGCGGGCCAAGCTCGACGAGGCGCTGTTCGGCACGCCCGAGGCGTGGAA
>JAWWPM010000193.1:0-3277 GCA_033854915.1 Nocardioidaceae bacterium | reverse complement strand
ATCCCGAAGCCGAGCACGAACGCGCCGTACGAGACGGCGAGCACCGAGATGTTGGAGGCGCACCAGGGCCAGAAGAGCCCGGCCGGGGTCCCCTTGCGCTCGGACTCGTCGATGACGTTGATGCCGTTGGCCTCGATGCCTCTGGGGGCGGCCGGCTCCGGCGGGCGCTGGGACTCCGTGGTCGTCATCGCGTTCCTCTCCTCACCAGGTCCGCCAGCAGCGGACCCATCCGGGCGGCGGTCGCCTCGGCCACCGCCACCACCTCGCTCGGGTCGATCCCGGCCTCGTCGCCCTCGACGGCGGTCACCGTCGAGAGCCCCACCACCTCGAGTCCACATTCTCGCGCGGCGATCGCCTCCGGCACCGTCGACATCCCGATCAGGTCCGCGCCCATCCGGCGGACGAACTCACCCTCGGCGAGCGTCTCGTAGTGCGGCCCGGGCAGCCAGGCGTACACGCCCTCGGCCAGCGACGGCTCCAGCTCACGAGCCAACGCCCGCAGCCGCGGCGACCAGCAGTCGATGAGGTCGACGAAGTGGGCGCCCGCGATCGGCGAGGTCGCGGTGAGGTTCAGGTGGTCGCGCACGAGCACCGGTCTCCCGACCTCCCAGTCGGCTCGCAACGAGCCGTTGGCGTTGGTCAGGACCGCGACCGTGCAGCCGGCCGCGGCCGCCGTCCGGATGCCGTGCACCACCGGTGCCAGGCCGTGCCCCTCGTAGAGGTGGGTGCGTCCCGACAGCACCAAGGTGGCCACGCCGCCCACGTCGTACGACGCGATGGTGCCGCGGTGGCCCTCGGCGGTCGGGGCCAGGAACCCGGTCACCTCGCCCATCGGCAGCGTCGTCACGGGCTCGCCGAACGCGTCCGCGGCCGGGCCCCAGCCGGATCCGAGCACGACCACGGCCTGGTGGGTGGGCACGCCGGTGAGCTCCGCGATCTGGCGGGCCGCAGACGCGGCCGGATCAGCGTCGCCGAGGGGCTTCAGCACGGTCCCACCATAGGTCCCACGAGAGGGGGACCCTTGGCGGGCCCGGTGGGGACCTCCTTCTCTACGCCCGTCGAGCAAATGGGCTGAACCTGAGAACACAAGGGTGTTCGGAAAGCCCGAATCCCCTGACAGAGAAGGTGAAACCTCATGCGCGCCACGCTTGACAAGTTGATCTCCGGTGCAGGCCTCTTGCTTGCCATCCTCCTGATCGTCGCCGGCGGTCTGTTGACCTGGGCCAGCACGTTCATCGGCAACCAGGTACACGACCAGCTCGCGGCCCAGCACGTCACGATGCCGGTTGCAGCCGCTTTCGCTGAGCTTCCCACCGCTGACCAGAATGCTCTCAAGCCCTTCGCCGGGCAGCCCCTGACCACCGGTCCCCAGGCCAAGGCCTACGCCAACCACTACATCAACGCCCACCTCCAGGGTGTGGCCGGCGGCAAGACCTACTCCGAGGTCAGTGCTCAGAACATCGTCCAGTGCAGTGACCCGAAGGCCGCCGCCACCGAGGCCTGCACGACGCTCGCCGGGCAGAAGGCCACTCTGTTCCAGGGTGAGACCCTCCGCGGTCTGCTCCTGTACGGCTACGCCTTCGCCACCATGGGCACGATCGCCGGCATCGCCGCGATCTCCGCCTTCGTCGCTGCGGCGCTGATGCTCCTGCTGGTGGGCCTCGGCTTCTGGCACTCGCGTCGTGCCGGAGACACCGTGGCCGCAGAGAGCCAGCCGTTGGGCGCGCACGCCTGACTCGAGCGGTCCACCCTGGGCCGGCTTCCCACGAGGGAGCCGGCCCTTGGGCTGTCCGGACGTCGTCAGCCCACAGGGGTCACGGCCTTCTCACGTCGTTTGGCCCGGACCAGGTCCCAGACCCCGGCGGCGATCGCCAGGCTGACGAAGCAGATGGCCGCGATCACCGCGTGCCCGAGCGCTCGGGAGTACGACGCGTGGCTGGTGCCGGTGAGGGAGGCGAAGAAGACCGCGCCGATCACCGCCTGCCCCACCGCCAGCCCGATCCGCTGCCCGGTCTGCAGCACGCCACCGGCGGTGCTTCCCATCGCCGGATCGACGTCCATCAGGGCCAGCGTCTGGTTGGGTGTGATCAGAGCCCCTTGGCCGCAGCCCATCACGAACAGCGGCCCGGCCAGCGCCAGCGCCACGTGCCCGCTCGGGACGTGCGGCGCCACGAGGGCCAGGGCCACCGCGCCGAGGCCGAAGGTGATCGCGCCGCCGACGACCAGCGGCCGACCCACCCTGGTCACGACCCGGCCAGAGAGCGGCGCGGACACCGCACTGCCGACGGCGTACGCCGTGACCCCGAGCGCCGACTGGAGAGCGGTGTAGCCGAGTCCGTTCTGGTAGTAGATCGCCAGCACCAGCGGGAGCCCGGCCATCGCCGGGAAGAAGGTGAGCGCCAGCGTGATCCCGGCGACGTACGACGGCCGGTTGAACAGCCGCAGGTCGACGAGCGGGTCGGCGTCCTCGCGGGTCAACCGTCGCTCGCGCCGCAGGAAGAGGGCGAACAGCGCGGCGGCCGGCACACCCAGCCAGGCCAGCCGGACGTCGTGGTGGGAGTCGTACTCCACGCAGCCGATCAGGACACTGAACGTCGCCGAGCCGAGGAGGGCGGCGCCGAGGAAGTCGAGCCGGTGCCGGACGACGCGCGGAGTGGTGGGCAGGTAGCGGCGCGAGAGCAGCAGCACCACGATCCCGACCGGGATGTTGACGAAGAAGACCAGTCGCCAGCCGAGCGTCGGCCCGCCGAGGGCGATCAAGGCGCCGCCGACCAGCGGGCCGATCGCGGTGCCCAGCCCGACCGTCGTACCGAGGACACCGAAGGCGCGGCCGCGGTCCGCGCCGCGGAACATCTGCTGCAGCAGCCCGGAGGTCTGCGGGTTGATCAGCCCGCCGAACAGGCCCTGGACCACCCGTGCCCCGATCAGCACCCCCGCGGTCGGCGCCAGGCCCGACAGCAGCGAGGCCAGCGCGAAGCCGGCCACGCCGATCTGGAACATCAGCCGACGACCGTGCTCGTCACCCAGCTTGCCGCCCAGCACGGGGACCAGGCCGAAGGCCAGGATGTAGCCCGAGACGATCCACTGGAGCTCGGCGGTCGACGTCGCGAGATCGCGCCTGATCGACGGCAGCGCCACGTTGGTGACGCTGACGTCGAGCAGGGTCATGAACAGGGCGCTGCAGCAGACCACGAGCGCGACCCAGCGGCGCGGGTCGTCGGCAGGCTGCGCCGGCTCCGCCATCAGAACGGACGCACCAGCAGTGCTGTCGCCTTGT
>JAWWPM010000192.1:0-3072 GCA_033854915.1 Nocardioidaceae bacterium | reverse complement strand
CTGACGCCAGCGCATGTTCGGCTCGATCCCGCGGACCAGGATCACGTCGCGGTCGAGATCAGGGGGAGAGGCAACGGCGATCTGGGTGCTGGGCCAGGTCAGCCGACGGTGCCCGAGCTCGTCGCTGCCGACGACCGGACGGTTCACCTGGAAGTCGTAGAACTCCTCGG
The DNA here is from genome assembly GCA_033854915.1 of Nocardioidaceae bacterium. Classification (GTDB taxonomy): domain Bacteria; phylum Actinomycetota; class Actinomycetes; order Propionibacteriales; family Nocardioidaceae; genus Nocardioides. The sequence goes on along the minus strand of JAWWPM010000192.1, from coordinate 2,902 downwards.
GATCGATCGCGCCGATGATGCGGGCGTCCCAGACCTTGATCAGGTGGTCGACGACCGCCGACGCCGCGTCGGCCGCGTCGTTCCAGCCCTCGAACGCGGCGATCACCACCGGCTCGACCAGGTCGTCCAGCTCCTCGATCTCGATCACTCGACAACAGTAGTCATCGCGGACCAGCCCTGGCCGGGGAACGCCGGTCGAGGAGTTGGCCGGCCGCTGTCGGCGGTGTCACGATGCGGAAACGGGGTCCACCACTCGGGACGGCGTTCCTAGGCTGGTGTCCCAGAGACGGAGGAGTGCCGTGCCAGAGCCACAGGTCCCCGAGGGGACGCAGCACCGTCCCGACGCGACCACGGAGCTGGCGGCGTTGCTGGGCGAGCGGATCCTGGTGCTCGACGGTGCGATGGGCACGATGATCCAGGGTCACCGGCTCGACGAGGCGGCCTACCGCGGCGAGCGTTTCGCGTCGTACGACGGAGACCTCGCCGGCGACAACGACCTCCTGTCACTGAGCAACCCCGAGGTGATCAGCTCGATCCACCGCGCCTACCTCGACGCCGGCGCGGACATCATCTGCACGAACACGTTCAACGGCACCCGGATCTCGCAGGCCGACTACGGCCTCCACGACCTGGCCTACGAGATGAACGTCGCGGCCGCGACCCTGGCGCGCGAAGCGGCGGATGCCGCGTCGACCGCCGACCGGCCCCGGTGGGTCGCCGGGTCGCTCGGGCCGACGTCCAAGACGGCCTCGATCTCGCCGGACGTCAACGACCCCGGCGCGCGCAACGTGACCTTCGACGAGCTGGCCGCTGCGTACCTCGAGGAGACGCGCGGCCTCGTCGACGGCGGCGCCGACATCCTCCTGATCGAGACCATCTTCGACACCCTCAACGCCAAGGCCGCGATCGTCGCCGTCGAGACGCTCTTCGAGGAGCACGGACGTCGGTGGCCGGTGATCGTGTCCGGCACCATCACCGACGCGAGCGGCCGCACGCTGTCCGGCCAGGTGACCGAGGCCTTCTGGAACTCCATCCGCCACGTCCGCCCGCTCGCGGTCGGGCTGAACTGCGCCCTCGGTGCGAAGGACCTGCGGCCCTACGTCGCCGAGCTCTCCCGGGTCGCCAACTGCTTCGTGTCCGCCCACCCGAACGCCGGGCTGCCCAACGCGTTCGGGGAGTACGACGAGACCCCCGCCGACATGGCCGAGGTGCTGGGCGAGTTCGCGACCAGCGGCCTGCTCAACATCGTCGGCGGCTGCTGCGGCACCACGGCCGAGCACATCGCCGCCATCGCGGACGCCGCCAAGGGCGTGACGCCGCGGGTCGTCCCGACGATCGCGTCGGCCATGCGGCTGTCCGGGCTGGAGCCGGTGACGATCACCGAGGAGAGCCTGTTCGTCAACGTCGGTGAGCGCACCAACATCACCGGCTCGGCCCGCTTCCGGAAGCTGATCAAGGACGGCGACTACGACACCGCCCTGACCGTCGCGGCGCAGCAGGTCGAGGCCGGCGCGCAGGTCATCGACGTCAACATGGACGAGGGCATGATCGACGGGGTCGCGGCGATGGACCGCTTCCTCAAGCTGATCGCCTCCGAGCCCGACATCTCCCGGGTGCCGGTGATGGTCGACTCCTCCAAGTGGGAGGTGATCGAGGCCGGGCTCAAGTGCGTGCAGGGCAAGCCGATCGTCAACTCCATCTCCATGAAGGAGGGGGAGGAGTCCTTCATCGAGCACGCCCGGTTGTGCCGCCGGTACGGCGCGGCGGCGGTGGTGATGGCGTTCGACGAGGACGGCCAGGCCGACAACCTGGAACGACGTACGGCGGTCTGCCAGCGGGCCTACCGGATCCTCACCGAGCAGGTGGGCTTCCCGGCCGAGGACATCATCTTCGACCCCAACGTCTTCGCCGTCGCCACCGGCATCGAGGAGCACGCGACGTACGGCCGCGACTTCATCGAGGCGACCCGCTGGATCAAGCAGAACCTCCCGGGCGCCCTGGTCTCCGGCGGCATCTCCAACGTCAGCTTCTCGTTCCGCGGCAACAACCCGGTCCGCGAGGCGATCCACGCGGTGTTCCTCTACCACGCGATCGCGGCCGGCCTGGACATGGGCATCGTCAACGCCGGCGCCCTCGTCGTCTACGACCAGGTCGACCCCGAGCTGCGCGAACGGATCGAGGACGTCGTCCTCAACCGCCGGGCCGACGCCGCCGAGCGGCTGCTCGAGATCGCCGAGCGCTTCAACATCGCCGCCGGCGTCGGCGAGGTGGCCACCGAGGAGTGGCGTGAGCTCCCGGTCGCCGAGCGGATCACCCACGCCCTGGTCAAGGGCATCGACGCCTACGTGGAGCCCGACACCGAGGAGCTCCGGGCGCTGATCGCCGACCGCGGGGGACGCCCGATCGAGGTGATCGAGGGTCCGCTGATGGACGGCATGAACGTCGTCGGGGACCTGTTCGGCAGCGGCAAGATGTTCCTGCCTCAGGTCGTGAAGAGCGCGCGGGTGATGAAGAAGGCCGTGGCCTACCTGATCCCGTTCATCGAGCAGGAGAAGCTCGACCGTCCGGAGCTGGCCACCGCCAAGGACACGAACGGCACGATCGTGATGGCCACGGTGAAGGGCGACGTGCACGACATCGGCAAGAACATCGTGGGCGTCGTGCTCCAGTGCAACAACTACGAGGTGATCGACCTGGGGGTGATGGTACCCTCGGCCAAGATTCTCGAGGCCGCCCGGCGCGAGGGCGTGGACATCGTCGGGCTCAGCGGGCTGATCACGCCGTCGCTCGATGAAATGGCGCACGTCGCGCGCGAGATGGAGCGCGAGGGTTTCAAGACGCCATTGCTGATTGGCGGCGCAACCACGAGCAAGGCCCATACTTCTGTAAAGATCGCCCCTTA
>JAWWPM010000191.1:0-8414 GCA_033854915.1 Nocardioidaceae bacterium | reverse complement strand
AACGCCCTGCGGATCGGCGCGTTCGAGCTGCTGTACGCCGACGACCTGCCGGCCGCGGTCGCGGTCAGCGAGGCGGTCGCGCTGGTGCGCAACCTGTCCACCGACGAGTCGCCGGCGTTCGTCAACGGCGTGCTCGGCAGCATGCTCCGCGACCGGGAGTCACTCACCCCCTAGGGTGGTCACCGGGCCCCCATCCCCGGCACTAGGGTCAGCGCCATGGCGGACGTGAGCGACCAGGCCCAGCAGCTGGGCCACCGGGCCAACAACAGCGAGTGGGTGGACCGCGCGGTGCGCGTGGGCATGGTCGCCTACGGCGTCGTGCACCTGACGATCGCGTGGCTGGCGATCCAGCTGGCCCTGGGCGACAACAGCGGCAGCGCGTCGCGCAACGGCGCGCTGGCCCAGCTGGCCCAACAGCCCTTCGGCAAGGTCGTGGTGTGGGTGATCGCGATCGGAATGGTCTTCCTGGTCCTCTGGAAGCTGCTCGAGGCGTTCGTCGACTCCCAGCTGGAGGACGGCGCGAAGCAGTGGCTCAAGCCGGCCGTCAACGTCGGCAAGGCGATCGTGTACGGCACCTTGGGCATCAGCGCGTTCCACACCGCCACCGGCTCGAAGTCCAAGAGCAGCACGTCGTCGTGGACCGCCAAGCTGATGGACCAGCCGTTCGGCCGCTGGCTGGTGGGCATCGTCGGCCTCGCGGTGATCGGCTACGGCATCTTCCTGGCCTACAGCGGCTACAAGGAGAAGTTCCTCAAGCACCTCGATGCCGAGGGCAAGAGCGGCGACCAGGGCCGGGCCTACAAGATGTTCGGCAAGATCGGCTACATCGCCAAGGGCATCGCGATCGGGGCCATCGGTGCGCTGTTCATCTTCGCGGCCGTCGACCACAAGGCCAAGAAGTCCGGTGGTCTCGACCAGGCGCTGCACAAGGTGCTGCAGCAGAGTTTCGGACCCGTGGTGCTCTTCGCGATCGCGCTCGGGATCGGTTGCTACGGCCTCTTCTGCTTCGCTCGGGCGCGGCACCTCTCCGCGCAACGGTGATCCTGCCCGAGGGCTGGACGACCCGCCTGCCGGAGGCCTCGGACCTGCCGATCCTCGTGGCGCTCCGCCTCGCCGACCGCACGCTGTACACCGGAGAGGTCTCGGTCGACGAGGCCGCAGTGGAGTCCGAGGTGGTCGGACAGGCCTCCTGGACCCGTCGGCAGCTGGTGGTCTGCGACCCCGACGACCGGGTGCGGGGCTGGATCTCGGTGCAGGACCGGGCCGCGGGACGCACCATGGTCTCGCTCTGGCTCGAGCACGACCTCGCCGAGGGCGACCGGATCGCGGCCGCGCTCTACGCCTGGGCCGACGACGAGGGCCGGGCGATCGCCCACCTGCGAGGGCTCACGCGCACCCGGATGGACGCCTCGCCGTTCGCCGACGACGACATGCAGAAACGCTGGCTCGAGGCGTCCGGCTATGCCTGCCGCCGGACCTGGCTGCACATGACGCGTCCGGTCGACCCCACCGAGCTGCTTCCACCGCTGCGCGACGGTGTGACCGTACGACGCGTGGCCAAGCACGAGAACGGAGTCCCGGTCGCCTCCGACCTCCAGATCGTGCACCTGATGCTGGAGGAGTCCTTCCAGGACCACTTCAACTCCTCCCGCGAGAGCTTCCCGGAGTTCGTCCAGCGGCTCCGCGAGGACCCGGGTCATCGCTGGGACCACTGGTGGCTGGCCTTCGTATCGACTCCGCTCGCTGCCGACGTCTCGACCGAGGGCGGCGACCAGGTGCCGGCCGGCGCGATCGTCTGCTCGGTGCTGGCCGCCGACGCAACCGGGGCCGAGGGCAGCTACGTCGACTACATCGGCGTCAACCGCGCGGCCCGCGGGCGAGGAGTGGCGAAGGGCCTGCTGAACACCGTGCTCGCCGACGCCGCCGAACGCGGCCGCAACCGGGTCGCCCTCGAGGTCGACGACGACTCGCCGACCGACGCCGACGGGATCTACGTCTCGATGGGGTGGTCCACGGACTACGTCACGGAGTCGTGGTTCCGCGACGTGGAGCCGAACGACCGGCGCGCGGTTCCCGGCAGTGTGATGGGGTGAGCACATGAGCGACAACGAGTACGACGTCATCGTGGTGGGACTGGGCCCGGGCGGCGAGCACGTGGCCATCAAGCTGGGCGAGGCCGGCCTACGGGTGCTCGGCGTCGAGGAGCGGCTGGTGGGTGGTGAGTGCCCCTACTTCGGCTGCGTGCCGTCGAAGATGATGATCGCCGCCGCTCATGCCCTGCGTGAGGCGGGCCGGGTCGACAGCCTCGCCGGCTCGGCGACGGTCTCGCCCGACTGGACCCCGGTCGCGGACCGCATCCGCGACGAGGCCACCGATGACTGGGACGACGCGGTGGCGGTGAAGCGGCTCGAGGACAGCGGCGCGACCTTCGCCCGCGGTCACGGCGTGCTGGCCGGTGACGGCCGGGTCACGGTGGGTGACACGACCTACACCGCGACGAAGGGGGTCGTCATCAACACCGGCACCGCTCCGTCGGCGCCGCCCATCGACGGGCTGGCCGACACGCCGTACTGGACCAACCGCGATGCGGTGCAGCTCACCGAGCTCCCGTCGTCGTTGATCGTGATCGGCGGCGGCGCGATCGGTTGCGAGCTGTCGCAGGTGATGGCGCTCTTCGGCGTGCGCGTCACCGTCGTCGAGATGGCCGACCGGCTGCTCGCACTTGAGGAGCCGGAGGCCAGTGAGGCGCTGGAGAAGTCCTTCGCGGCGACCGGGATCCAGGTGCTGACCGGCGCGTCCATCGGCTCGGTGGCCTACGCCGACGGGCAGTTCACCGTCGACCTCGGGGACCAGCAGGTCCGGGCCGAGAAGCTGCTGGTCGCGGCGGGGCGTCGTACCAACCTGGCCGGCCTCGGCCTCGAGCACGTGGGTCTCGACCCCGAGGCGAGGGTGCTCGAGCCCGACGAGCGGATGCGCGTCGCGGACGGCGTCTGGGCGATCGGCGACATCACCGGCAAGGGCGCCTTCACCCACGTGTCGATGTACCAGGGCGCCGTCGTCGTCAACGACCTGCTCGGCCGCGACGGCCCATGGGCCGACTACCGCGCGGTCGCCCGGGTCACCTTCACGGCCCCGGAGGTCGCGTCGGTCGGCATGAGCGAGAAGGCAGCCCGCGACCAGGGGATCGAGGTCCGTACGGCGACGGGTGACCTGGGCTCGCGGGGCTGGATCACGCGCGAGGACGGTCTGATCAAGCTGGTCGCCGACGCCGACCGCGGCATCCTGGTCGGTGCCACGGTGGTCGCTCCCGCGGGAGGCGAGATCATGTCGATGCTGGCCCTGGGGGTCCACGCGGAGGTGCCCATCGAGACGATGCTGCACATGCACTTCGCCTACCCGACCTACCACCGGGCGATCGAGACGGTGCTCAAGGAGATCGCCCCGACGCGCTGACCCCTGGCCCCAGAGGACCATTGCGGGCCGGCGGGACGACCGGAAGGGTCGGACCTTCACGTCTTCTGGGGGGAAGGTCGTCCATGCGCACGTCGTCCGTGCTCGCCGCCGCGCTGCTGGCATGCCTCGGCGCGTCGCTGGCGGCACCTCCGTCGGGTGCCGATCCCGGCCTGCAGGTCGTTGCCAGCGGCCTCGACAACCCGCGCCAGCTGACGTTCGCGCCGGGCGGCGACCTCTACGTGGCCGAGGCCGGCAGCGGCGGCTTGGGCGCCTGCGTGCCCGGGGGTGAGGGAGCGCTGGTCTGCTTCGGCGACTCCGGCGCCGTGACCCTGGTGCGGCACGGTCGGCAGAGCCGAGTCGTCTCCGGCCTTCCGTCGCTCGCCAACGACGACGGCACGGAGGGGATCGGCCCGTCCGACGTGTCGATGACCCGCCGCCACCGCCTGGTCGTGAGCTTCGGGTTCGGCGCCGACCCGGCGCTGCGCCGCGGTCTGGCCCGGCCCGGGGGGCTGCTCGGCACGCTGCGCGAGTTCGACCTCGCCCTGCAGACCGAGCGCCCGTTGGCCGACCTCGCGGGCTACGAGGCGGTCGCCAACCCGGTGGACGGTCCGGACAGCGATCCCACCGGCCTGGTCCGGATGGGCGGCGGCTACCTGGTGACCGACTCCGGTGGCAACGACCTCGTGCACACCACCAAGTCGGGGCACGTCTCGACCGTGGCCGCGCTGCCCGACCGGGGCAGCGGCCGGCATGCCGTCGAGTCCGTGCCGACCGACGTCGTGCGCGGACCCGACGGCGCCTTCTACGTCAGCCAGCTCACCGGCTTCCCCTTCCGGCACGGGGCCGCGAACATCTACCGGGTCGTGCCCGGAGAGCGGGCCACGGTCTACGCCTCCGGGCTCACCAACGTGACCAGCCTCGCGTTCACCCCCGACGGCACGCTGTACGCGGTGCAGCTCTCGGACGACGGCCTGCTCGACGGCACGATCGGCTCGCTGGTCCGGGTCGCCCCGGACGGGTCCGGGGCGACGACCGAGACCGTGCGCGGCGGCCTCTTCGCGCCGTACGGCGTTGCGCTGCGGCACGGCGACGCCTACGTCACCGTGGGCTCGTCGCTGCCCCACGACGGTGAGGTGCTCCGCATCCCGCTGGGCTGACCGGGCGACGATCCGGGCATCCTCGGGCCCGGCACCTGGGCTAGCGTCCGTCGGCATGGAGTCCCGGAGGGTCGAGGTGGACGGCGTCTCGCTGCACGTGGGCGTGACCGGTCAGGGCCGCGACCTGCTGGTGCTGACCGGCGGACCCGGCTGCGTGCAGTACCTCGAGCGGGACGAGATCTCCCCGCCCGGCCACCGTGCGTGGTACCCCGAGCCGCGCGGCGTGGGCCGCTCGGGCGGCGGTCCGCACACCATGGAGCGCGCGATCGCCGACCTCGAAGCGATCCGGGCGGCCGTATGCGTCGACACCTGGATCGTGCTCGGCCACTCGTGGGGCTGCGACCTCGCGGTCCGCTACGCGCTCGACCATCCCGAGGCCGTGACCGCGGTGGTGGGGATCGCGGGCCGGGGCCCCCAGCGCGACAAGACCTGGTCGGCGGCCTACGAGGCAGGCAAGGACTCCGAGCCCGTCGTCGACATCGACTGGGAGCCCGAGGTGCACGCCGCCCTGAGCGTGTCGTTCTCCGATTGGATCCACCGCGCCGACCTCTGGCGGGGGCTGGCGGACAGCCCGGTGCCCATGCACTTCATCGCGGCCGCCGACGACATCCGTCCCTCCTGGCCGATGGCGCAGCTCGCTGCTCTGGTGCCCGACGGCAGGTTCTCGACGGTGTCCGGGGTGCCCCACGACTTCTGGTCCACCCACCCCGAGGTGTGGACCCGGACCGTCACCGATGCGTGCGCCGCAGAGGTGCGCGAGTGAGGGTTTGCTGCTGGTAGGGTCGCCGCGATCGACATCCTTTAACGAGCCGTCCCGTGAGGCGGAGAAGGAGGTCTGGCAGTTCATGCCTGCACCTGCGACATCCCCGGTGGCCGACCCCGATCGCCCGGATCCGGGCCACACCGTGCTCGACTCCGGTGACATCTCCCGGGCCCTGAGCCGCATCTCCCACGAGATCCTCGAGCGCAACAAGGGCGCCGACGGCCTCGTGCTGCTCGGCATCCCGTCGCGCGGCGTGCCGCTCGCCGAGAGGATCGCGGAGCGGATCGCTGCGGTCGAGGGCCACGCGGTGCCATGCGGCTCGCTCGACGTGACGATGTACCGCGACGACCTGCGGCTGAAGCCGGCCCGCACCCTGCTGCCGACCCAGATCCCCGACGGCGGCCTCGACGACAAGACGGTGGTCCTGGTCGACGACGTGCTGTTCTCCGGGCGCACCATCCGGGCCGCGCTCGACGCCTTGAACGACGTGGGCCGGCCTCGCGCCGTCCAGCTGGCCGTGCTGGTCGACCGTGGACACCGCGAGCTGCCGATCCGCGCCGACTTCGTCGGAAAGAACCTGCCGACCTCGCTGGTGCAGCGGGTGCGGGTCCACCTCACCGGCGTCGACGACGAGGACGCCGTCATCATCGAGGGAGCCGGAGCATGAAGAAGCACCTGCTGTCCGCCGCGGACCTGACTCGCGAGGACGCCGAGCTGATCCTGGCGACCAGCGAGGAGATGCGCTCGCTGGCCGACCGGCCGATCAAGAAGCTGCCCGCGCTGCGCGGCCGGACCGTGGTCAACCTCTTCTTCGAGGACTCCACCCGCACCCGGATCTCGTTCGAGGCCGCAGCCAAGCGGCTCTCGGCCGACGTCATCAACTTCTCCGCCAAGGGATCGTCGCTGTCCAAGGGCGAGTCCCTCAAGGACACCGCGCTCACCCTCGAGGCGATGGGCTGCGACGCCGTGGTCTGCCGGCACGGCGCGAGCGGTGCACCGCACCGCCTGGCCAACTCCGGCTGGGTGCGCGCCTCGGTGGTCAACGCCGGCGACGGCACCCACGAGCACCCGACGCAGGCGCTGCTCGACGCGTTCACGCTCTACCGTCATCTGGGGAAGCGTCCCCTCGGATCGAGCAACGACGGCGCACTCGAGGGTCTGCGGATCGCGATCGTCGGTGACGTGCTGCACTCGCGGGTCGCCCGCTCCAACGCCCTGCTCCTGCACACGCTCGGCGCCGAGGTCACCCTGGTCGCGCCGCCGACCCTGCTGCCGGTGGGCATCGAGTCCTGGCCGGTCGAGACGTCGTACGACCTCGACGGCGTGCTGCCGAAGGCCGACGCCGTCATGATGCTGCGCGTGCAACGGGAGCGGATGAACGGCGGCTTCTTCCCGACGCCGCGGGAGTACAGCCGCCGCTACGGCCTCGACGGTCGCCGGATGGCCACGCTCCAGGACCACACGATCGTGATGCACCCCGGCCCGATGGTGCGTGGCATGGAGATCACCGCGGACGTCGCGGACTCCGCGCGCTCGGTGATCGTCGAGCAGGTCAGCAACGGTGTCGCGGTCCGGATGGCCGTGCTCTACCTGCTGCTCGGCGGCAGCGAACCGGCGGTCGGTACGACGAGCGAGCCGGCCGAAACGGTCGAGACGCTCGAGAACAAGGAGACCCTGGCATGACGTCGTACCTGATCAAGGGCGCCTCGATCCTCGGCGGTGAGCCTGGCGACCTCTTCATCCGCGACGGCCGGATCGAGGCGATGGCCGCTGATCTGGCGGTGACCAGGTCGGTCGAGGACGAGGTGGAGATCATCGACGCGGCCGGCCTGATCGCGCTGCCCGGCCTGGTCGACCTGCACACCCACCTGCGCGAGCCCGGCCGCGAGGACGCCGAGACGGTGCTCACCGGCACCCAGGCCGCCGCGATGGGCGGCTTCACGGCCGTGCACGCGATGGCCAACACCGAGCCGGTCGCCGACACCGCCGGCGTCGTCGAGCAGGTCTGGCGGCTGGGCCGCGAGGGCGGCTACTGCGACGTCTATCCGGTGGGTGCGGTCACCGTGGGGCTGGCGGGGGAGCGGCTCGCCGAGCTCGGCGCGATGGCCGACTCGGCCGCCCGGGTGCGGGTGTTCTCCGACGACGGCCACTGCGTCAACGACGCGGTGCTGATGCGGCGGGCGCTGGAGTACGTCAAGGCGTTCGACGGGGTGATCGCCCAGCACGCGCAGGAGCCGCGGCTGACCGAGAACGCCCAGATGAACGAGGGCGAGCTCTCCGGACGCCTCGGCCTGGCCGGTTGGCCTGCCGTTGCCGAGGAGGCCGTGATCGCCCGCGACTGCCTGCTTGCCGCGCACGTGGGCTCCCGGCTCCACGTGTGCCACGTCTCGACGGCCGGCTCGGTGGAGATCATCCGCCAGGCCAAGGCCTCCGGCTGGAACGTCACCGCCGAGGTCTGCCCGCACCACCTGCTGCTCACCGACGACCTGGCCGCGACCTACGACCCGATCTACAAGGTCAACCCGCCCCTGCGCACCGCCGCCGACACCGAGGCACTGCGCGCCGCGCTGGCCGACGGCACCATCGACATCGTCGCCACCGACCACGCCCCGCACCCCCTGGAGGACAAGGACTGCGAGTGGGCGGCCGCCGCTTTCGGCATGATCGGCCTCGAGACCGCCCTCTCGGTCGTCCAGGAGACCATGGTCGACCCCGGCCTGCTGACCTGGGCCGACGTCGCCGAGCGGATGTCCTACGCCCCGGCCCGGATCGGCCGGGTCGGCGACCACGGGCAACCGCTCGAGGAGGGCGCCCCGGCCAACGTGGTGCTCTACGACCCGTCGGTTCGTCGCGTGGTCGACGCCGGCGAGTCCGTCTCGCTGTCGCGCAACACGCCGTACGCCGGGATGCAGCTGCCCGGACGCGTGGTCGCGACCTTCCTGCGCGGCAAGCCGACGGTACTGGACGGCAAGCTGGCCTGACCTCGGAGAAAACGCGGAACAAATGCGTCCGCCACCCCGGTGTGTTGGGACTGTTCCGCG